>JAJFHL010000281.1 GCA_021775615.1 Hyphomicrobiales bacterium | reverse complement strand
CCGGATGCCGCCTTCGCGTTCGTCCCTGGCGACGAGCGCGGCCTTCGCCTTGCAGCTTGTCTCGATTGCCCCGATGCGGGCCTGGCGGCTGCCGGCGATGATGTCGCCGCCGTGCGCCTCGAGCCAGGTGTTGAATCCGGCATCGGCGATCAGACCGTATTTTGCCACCTCCGCATAGCCGGCGCGCAACTCGCGCTCGGGCAGTGTGTCGAGCACAGCGATATCGGCGAGAACGAGCCTGGGCTGATGAAAGGCGCCGATCAGGTTCTTGCCGGCCGTTGCATTGATGCCGGTCTTGCCGCCGACGGAAGAATCCACCTGGGCCAGAAGCGATGTGGGGATCTGGATGAAATCCACTCCGCGGCGCAGGATTGCGGCGGCAAAACCCGCCAGGTCGCCGATGACGCCGCCGCCAAAGGCAATGATCGTGTCGCGGCGCTCGACGCCCGCGGCAAGGAGCCTGTCGCAGAGAAGCTCCAGTTGGGCGAAGGATTTCGTCCGCTCGCCGGCGGGCAGAACGATGCTGGTGCTGGCAACGCCGGCACCGGTCAGGGCGGTTTCCAGCGCGGCCAGGTGGTGCGACGCGACATTCTCGTCGGTGACGATTGCGGTGCTCGGGCGGGCCAGCAAAGGCGCAATGAAGTCTCCGGCACGCGCGAGCAGCCCTGATCCGATGTGGATCGAATAACTGCGCTCGGCGAGATCGACGATGACGTTGCGGTCTTCCGCGTCAGGAGCGAGGCTGGACTGAATGCTCATTGGTATCTTTGCTGGGTATCACGGGTCACGGTCTGCAAACAGTAAAATCTATGGCCTATCTTGTTCAATCTGCGACGGCCCGCCCCCTGTCCAACCACCCGCAAGGATACCATTTACGGGTGGTTGGGCAGGAGGAGTGGGCCGGTGCCGTATCAAAACAAATAAACCCGCTCAACCATGCTCTGCCAGTTCCGCAAGCGTATCGATGATCTCGCCGACGATGACGTCATGCGGCTCGTCGCGGCTGTCGATTACCAGATCCGCGCCGGTATAGACCGGATGGCGCTCGGATATCAGCCGTTTCATGGTCTCTTCGGGGTCCGTGTTCATCAGCAACGGCCGGTTGTTGCGGCGTGAGACGCGCTTCATCAGGAGATCAAGCTCGGCCCGCAGCCAGATGCAAAAACCGTGCTCGGCCACGTTGTTTCGGGTCTGGGCGCTCATATAGGCGCCGCCGCCGGTGGCCAGCACCTGCTGCTCGGCATTGAGCAGGCGTTCGATGACCTTGCTCTCGCCCTGGCGGAAGTGTTCCTCGCCGTGGTCGGCAAAGATCTCCGGAATGGTCTTGCCGGCGGCGATTTCGATTTCCGAATCCGCGTCTGTGAACGGCAGGTCGAGGCGGGCGGCAAGGCGGCGCCCGATGGAGGTCTTGCCGGCGCCCATGAGACCGATGAGAACGATGCTCCTGCCGCCCAGATGCTCATGGATGCGGGCCGCTTTCTCCGACGCTCTGTGACTTGTCTGTGCTTTCGACATGGACCGGTTCCAATTCATCTGGCGCAGAGTATTAGAGGATTTTCATGAGGGTTCACAAGCTTCCCTGTGCGATTGTGGTGCGTGGACCCGGTGGGACAATTGCAATGTGGCCGGCGAATCTATATCAAATGGAACCGTCATCGGGTTCGCAACTCAGGCTGGGGACGGAAGGAGCACAATCTGCGCTATGCCGGCAACCATCCGTTTATTGTTCACGCTTATTCTGCTTGGCGCCATCGGTTACGGAGGCATGTACGCATTGGGGACGTTCTTTGAGCCCGGCAAGAGCGAAATCGTCAAACCCATCCCGCGCAGCCGCTTCGTGCGCTGACGTCACCCCTGCGCCACGCGACTTTCTTCTGATTGAAGGTTTTCTGGAAATGCTCAGCGCCGAGCGCGGAGCGGCCGGAAACACGCTTGAGGCCTACAGCCGCGATTTGATCGACCTTGCCGGCTTTCTTTCGAGCCGCGGGGCAGCGATGCTGGAAGCGGGGCCGGACGATCTGCGCGACTATCTCGCCCGGTTGCATGACGCGGGGCTGGCGGCCTCGACGGCGGCCCGGCGGCTGTCGGCGATGAAACAGTTCTACCTGTTCCTGTTTTCCGAAGGGACGCGGGCCGACAATCCGACAACCGTCATCGACAGTCCGAAGCTCGGCCGGCCGCTGCCCAAGGTGCTGAGCGAGGCCGAGGTCACCGGCTTGCTCGAGGCAACCCGCGATGCGGTCACACGGGCCGAGGGCCTGGCCAGCCTGAAGGCCATGCGGCTGCACTGCCTTCTTGAACTCCTCTATGCGACCGGCCTGCGGGTCTCCGAGCTGGTCAGCCTCAGGCGCCGCGCCATCGGCACCGACGACCGGTTCCTCACCATCCGCGGCAAGGGCGGCCGTGAACGTCTGGTGCCCCTGGGCAACACGGCGCGGCGATCGGTGCTTGATTACATCTATGCCCTGAAGGCCGCGGAGAAGCAGGGGCGGGCGGCCAGCGACTGGCTGTTCCCGTCCTCCTCGAAACAGGGCCATCTGACCCGCCAGCGCTTTGCCCAGGAGCTGAAGGGTGTCGCCGTCGCCGCCGGCATCGATGCGGAGCGCGTGTCCCCGCACGTGCTGCGCCACGCCTTCGCCAGCCATCTCCTCGCCAACGGCGCCGACCTGCGCGCGGTGCAGCAGATGCTGGGTCACGCGGATATCTCAACCACCCAGATCTACACCCACATTCTGGACGAACGCCTCAAGGCGCTGGTGAACGACCATCATCCGCTTTCGAGGGCGGATTGAGGTGCGGGAACTCTCAGATTCAGGCGCGTTCCAAGAGCAGCAGAATTTCATAGGTCACTGTTGCCGCCAGAAAGGCCGTCATGCCGTTCAGATCGTGCGACGGGCTGACCGTGTTGACGTCAGCCGCAACGATGTTCAGGCCGTCGAGGGCCCGCAGAAGCTCGATGCCTTCGCGGGCCGAGAACCCGCCCCAGGCCGGCGTGCAGACGCCTGGCGCACAGGACGGATCGAAGACGTCCATATCCCACGAGAGATAGAGCGGCCGGTCGGCATAGGCTTCGCGCAGTTCGGCGACGACATGGTCCGGCCCCCGTTTCCAGAAGTCCTGCATTGTGATCAGGTTGTAGCCAAGCTCGCGGCCATAGGGGTAGACGCCCGGCCGCGTCGTCGAGCCGCGCAGGCCGACGTGAAACGACTTGATCGGGCTCACCCGCTGCTCCCGGGCGGCGTGGGTGAACTGGGTTGCCGCATCGTAAGGGTGGTCCGGGTCCACCGGATAGGCGTCGGTGTGGCTGTCGACATGGAGGACGGCGAGATCGGGGTGGACCCGCGCGGCGGCGCGGACCAGCGGCAGCGATACGCTGCCGTCGCCGCCGAATCCGACCGGCACCGCGCCTGATGCGGCAATGCGGTATGCGGTCTCTTCGATCGTCCCGAACGCTTCTTCCATGCGCGAGGGCGTGAGGCGGACATCGCCGCAATCGACGACGTTCAACTTCTCAAGCGCGTCGTAGTCGGCCAGTTCGGACTGAAAACGGCGCACCAGGGGCGATTGTTCGCGGATCGAGCGCGGTCCCTCACGCGCGCCGATGCGCGAGGGATGGGTGCCGCAGTCAAACGGGCAGCCCAGGATCGCCGCGCCGGCGCTCTGCGCGCTGGTTGCGAAGGGCACGCCCATGAAGGTCGTCGGGCCGGTGCAAAGGCCGGTGAGATCGAGGTCTCCAGACTGGGTCATTGACATCTGCTTTCGATTTTTGGTCAACGGCGGGCAAGGCGGCCTTCCCAATAGCGGATGCCCATGGCGAGCGGCCAGCAAATGAAGAAATACACCACCGCTATGAACGTGAATATTTCCAAAGGCCGGAAGGTCGATGCGGAAAGCTCCATGCCGCGGCGGGTGATCTCGCCGACGGAGATGACGGCGCCGAGGGACGAGTATTTGATGAGCTGCACGAAATTGGCCGCCAGCGGCGGCAGGGTCATCCGCACCGCCTGGGGCAGGACGATCCGCATGAAGGTCTGCGACGGTGAAAGGCCGAGCACCTGCGCGGCCTCGCGGTGTCCGACCGGGACCGCCTGGATGCCGGCCCGGTAGACCTCGGCGATGAATGCTGAGGAATAGATCGACAGGCCGACCACGAGGGCGGTGAAGGCGTTGATGTTGATGCCGAGGAAGATCGGCAGCACGTAATAGACCCAGAGCAGCTGCACCAGGATGGGGGTGTTGCGGATCACCTCGCCGATGGTGAGGCCGGCGGCCCGCGCCGCCCTGTATTTCGACATGTCGAGCAGGGCGATGACCAGACCGCCCAGCATGGCGAGCACAAGCGTGATCGCCGAGATCAGCAGGGTCATCTGCATGCCGGACATGAGAAAATCGAAATTTTGCGGGATGGTATCCCAGCGAAACTGATAGCTGGTCATGGTGTCGCCGTCACAGGATCAGGGGTGATGCGGCGCCCCGGCCGAAGACCGGGGCGCCGCGCGGATTGTCCGGACGCAGAGCGCCGGATCAGGGAGCCACGATGGGTCCGAGCTTGTTCTTCTCGGCCAGTTTCTTCAGTCGTCCGTCAAGCTTGATGGTCTCGACGAACAGATTGACATAGTTGAGCCAGATCTGATCGCCATGGGAGACCACATAGGCGTAGGGCGTCAGTCGCAGGACTTCGTCGGGCTCGACCGTTGCCGCCCAATCGAACTCATCGGTGACCTTCACCGCGGTCGGGTAGTCGGTCATGATGACTTCGACCCGGTTCGCGACCAGTTCGGATTCACGCGTTGCGGGCGGTGCGACCACGACCATCTCGGCCTTCTTGAGGTAACCTTCCATGAACGGCTCGATATAGCTGCCGAGCGACACGGCGACACGGACGCCGGGCTGGTCGATGTCCGCCCAGCTCTTGACCGGGCCGTCCTTGCGCACCACCGCATAGATGCTGGTCAGGAGATAGGGGTCGGAGAACGCGACGGCCTGGGCCCGCTTCAGCGTGGCGCCGATGCCGAACATGCCGATATCGCACTTGCCGGCCTGCAGATCGGCAATGAAGGTGCCGAAGCTCGATTCCACGATCTCCAGCTCGACGCCGAGTTCCTTGGCGAGTTCCTTGGACAGGTCGGCGTCAATGCCCTCGATCTC
Organism: Hyphomicrobiales bacterium; assembly: GCA_021775615.1. Classification (GTDB taxonomy): domain Bacteria; phylum Pseudomonadota; class Alphaproteobacteria; order Rhizobiales; family JAJFHB01; genus JAJFHM01. The sequence goes on along the minus strand of JAJFHL010000281.1, from coordinate 16,413 downwards.
GCCGCTCTGCGGATTGCGGAACGAGATCGAGTAGTAAAGCGGATACTGGCAGACCTTCAGCGTGCCGGACTTGGTGATTTCGTAGAGGCGCGATTCGGTCTGCTGGGCCTGGGCTTGGGGCGTTCCCAAGGCCGCCACGGCGCAGAACAGCGCGACCAGTACAACGCTCATGTGTTTCAAGATATTCATCCCTGTTTCCTCCTTTTTTTGGTTTAGTCTTCGAATTGCTGCAGAAACCGACGTGCCCGATCGGTCTGCGGTTGCGTGAAGAAGGTTTCCGGTTCGGCCTCCTCCACGATTTCACCGTGGTCCATGAAGACCACGTGGGTTCCGACATTGCGCGCAAAGCCCATCTCATGGGTGACGACAAGCATGGTCATGCCCTCGGTGGCGAGCTGGCGCATGACCAGCAGCACCTCGCGGCGCAGCTCCGGGTCAAGCGCCGATGTCGCTTCATCGAACAACATGACTTTCGGGTTCATCGCCAGGGCGCGGGCAATCGCGACGCGCTGCTGCTGTCCGCCCGACAGGCGAATAGGGTAGGCATCGCGCTTGTCGCTCAGTCCGACTTTTTCGAGCAGCGCCTCGGCGCTTTCGATGGCGCTCGCGCGATCGGCGCCGCGGACCCGCATGGGAGCCTCGATGACGTTCTCAAGCACCGTCATATGCGGCCACAGATTGAAATGCTGGAACACCATTCCAATGTCGGCGCGCACCGCCTTGGCGGCGCGTTTTATGGTGGCGTCGGAGGTCGCCGCCGAGATCGTCTCGCCGCTCATGGTGACACGGCCCTCGGACGGCGTTTCGAGAAGCGCCAGACAGCGCAGCAGGGTCGTCTTGCCGGAGCCGGAGGGTCCAACCACGCAGACCACTTCCCCCTTGGTGACAGACAGCGTCACTTGCTTGAGCACGAGATTGGCCGCAAAGCGCTTGCTGAGCGCTTCGGCGCTGATCAGTTCCGTCTCCGCCATGTGCTTCCTAGCATGGAAAACTTCGAGGCCGACGGGCCGTCTGGTCATCCACGGATCCCAGAGAAACAATTATAATTTTTCGTTATGAGCATGGCATAAATGGAAACTGTTGTAAGCTAGATTCACAAACAGCGCTTTGTTGCAGTGCGATATCAGAGATAGAATTTATTTATAGGTATGGATGTAAAACTCCTCGAAGCGTTCCGTACTGTGATGGATAACCGCTCCGTAACCCAGGCGGCGGCTATCCTGAAGGTGACGCAACCGGCTGTCAGCGCGCAGATTGCCCGGCTTGAGGCACAGGTCGGGTTTGATCTTTTCGAGCGCACCGGCGGGCGGTTGAAGCCGACGTCGGAGGGCCGGCAGTTCTACGCCGAGGCGATGCATGCGCTGGGTATGATCGACCGGCTCGAACAGGTCTCATCGGGCATTCGCAACGGCCGCGCGGGCAGCATCATCATCGCCAGCTATCCGGTTGCTTCCGTGTCCATCCTGCCGGAGCTGGTGGCGCGTTTCGGAGCTGACAATCCCGACGCCGTCGTGCGCATGATCAACCGGACGTCGGAAGAGGTGCGCAGTATTTTCGAGGCGAGCAGCGTCGATATCGGCATGACCATCATCCCGGTCGACATTCCCGGCGTCGAGGTGCGCAAGTATGTGGTGCCAACCGTTGCGGTGATGCCGAAGGGCCATCCGGCAGCGGAGAAGCGTGTCATCACGCCGGCGGATTTCTCCGGGCTGCCCTTTGTCAGCATGTCCCAGACACGACTGGTCGGCCATCAGATCCGCAGCGCCTTCATCGATACCGGCGCGAAGTTCCACATGGTGGTGGAATGCGAGTATTACAGTTCGATCTGCTCCATGGTCGCAAACGGCCTCGGCGTCTCCGTCGTCGACTGCTGGTCGGCGCTCACGTTCCGTTCCCAGGGGCTTGAAGTCCGTCCCTTCGAGCCGGCCATCGATACCGAGATCGGGGTGTTCTTCCACGCGACCAAGGCCCAAAGCAAGCTGACGCGTGACTTTCTCGAATTGCTTGACGACAAGCTCCGGACCCCACCAACCTTTGGCGAAGACGACTGACCCATGAGCCCATCATCCGATGCATCGACGGCCGACGACAGTTCGCTTCTGTGGAGAGAATTCAACCGCATCTGTGACTATGGCGGCCGCCTCGCGGGTTCCGACAGCGAACGGGCCGCCCGGCGGGGCCTTGTTGAAATGGGAGAGGCGGCGACCGGTGTCCCGTGTCAGTTTTTCGATGTGCCCTATGAGGCCTGGGAAGCGACCAATTGCGAGCTGCAGCTTGCAGGCGGGACGGCGGTGCCCTGCCATCCGCTGGTCCGCTCGGGGGCAACCGGTCCAGGCGGCCTTGAGGCCGAGGTCGTTGATATCGGCCGTGGGACGCCGGAAGAATTCGCCGCCCGAGGGGATGAGATCCCCGGCCGGATCGTCCTGGTGCGCCACGAACTGATGTTCGCCGCCGGGACCATCCACCGGGGCCGCAAGTTCCAGGCCGCCCTCGATCACGGTGCGGCGGGTTTTCTCATCGCCGGCCCGCTTCGGGGTGAGCTGGTCGCCGGATCATCCGGGCGCGGCGAGACGGCGGCCATTCCGGCCCTTGGCATCGCACCTGAAACGGCCGCGACCCTGAGCCGGGGGTCGGACGGGCTGCCCCGGGTGCGCCTTGCCGTTGGCAACACGCACGGTCCCGCGACCTCCCAGAACCTCATCTTCGACATGCCCGGCCGCGAAGACGAGTGGGTCGTGCTGTCGGCTCATATCGATGGCCACGATCTGGCCGAGAGCGCAATCGACAATGCCAGCGGCCTTGCCGTGGCGTTGGCGGTTGCGCGCACCCTGTCCCCACGCGTCGGCGCCATGCGCCGGGGCTTGCGCCTCGCCTTCTTCAATGTCGAGGAGTGGACGCTGACCGGTTCGGCGCACTATGTCGACCGGCTGACGGAAAGAGAACGGGACGGCATTTCGATCAACGTCAATCTCGACTCGGTTGCCGGGGGCAGCCGATTGACGGCGCTCACCAGCGACTTCGCCGGGCTCGAACCCTTCCTGCTCGATGAGGCCGGGCGCGCCGGGGTGCCGCTCGACCTCCATCGTCCGCTGCAGATGAATTCCGATCACGGCAACTTCGCCCGGGCCGGCATCCCCGCCTTTCGCCTGGTCGCCGGCTTCAACGACCCGGACGCCGCGGCACGCTTCGTCCTGACGCCGCAGGACACGCGCGACAAGGTGCCGGCGGACGAGTTGGTCACTGCCGAACGGCTTGTGAGGGCAATCGTGGCCGGTGCGCTCGACGCCTTGCCGGCCGCCGCCGCAAAGTGGCGTGGCTGACGCGCGCCGCTCCACTTGTCGAAGGCCGATGCGGTGCCTAGCGAAACTGTTGCATCAAGGTCGAGAGCTTCCCGTTCAAAGTATCGCTTTTGATGATCGAACCGTGGCAGGGGATCACCATCGAGACATTGTCGCGTTCGAGCTGCTGCTCGACCCACTGGTGATAGGTCTGACTGTCTGCGACCCCCATTTTGGGGAACGTGCCGAGAAGCTCAGGCGTTTCGCTTACCGGAGCCTTGGAGTTTTCCTTGGTGGTGCAGAACGCATCGACGACGTTCCAGGCGACAGCGCCGTTCCCCTCCACCCGCAACCAGATTTCTCCGGTCTTGAGGCCGGTCGGATGCAAGACCGTTACATGTGCAGGAAGCACCTCGAGCAGCTCTCCGAGGTCACTGAACTTGCAGCCGGTTACCTTTTCCAGGCGTGGCCTGGCGGCTTGAGAAGTGATCAGTTTTGCTGCGGGATAGGCGCTGGCGTATTCGGTCAGGCCCTTGTTGTGGTAGTGGTTCGGCGCCAGCAGGAACTGGACGTCGCCAAGCCCATTGAGGCTCCCTTTTGCCGGCTCGCTCAGGCTCGGCACCGGGCTGAAAAGGCAAAGCCGATCATCTTTCAGCCGAATGGCCGTACATCGAAGCGTCCCCTTTGTGGCGCAGGCGATCCCCTGCAACCCGTCAATCTCTTCAAAAGCGGTAAGGCCAGTTGTCATGATCCCATCCTGTCGGTGCGTGGTCCCCCCCTCATATAGGGTCTTTGTGGCCTGCCATGGTCTGTCCGGTTTGACGCGGTCCGCATGAAAATGGAACATCCCGCAAAGGGGACAGGGACGACGCTGCATGAAGATCGGCATCAACCCGACGCCGAGGGAGGTAGCCCCGGCCGGTCGGCGTCGCGGGCGGCGGTTGTCCCGGTTCTGGAATACCTTGCGTGTTGACAGATCACCGCCAGATCGCCAGTTATCTTGAGAGACCGATATGACGCGGCCGCGCACCGCCGCGCTCGAACGAAAGCCTTTTGATCCCTATGCGAACCTATCTCGATTTCGAAAAGCCTGTCGCCGAACTGGAAGGCAAGATCGCCGAGTTGCGGGCGCTGGCCAGCGATGACGACACGGTGTCGCTCGACGGCGAGGTCAAGCAGCTCGAGGAGCGGGCGGCCAAGAACCTGCGAGATATCTACACCAAGCTGACGCCGTGGGAAAAAACGCAGGTCGCACGGCATCCCGAGCGGCCGCATTTCTCCGACTATATCGACCAGCTCTTTACCGAGTTTACGCCGATGGCCGGCGACCGCAAGTTCGCCGAGGACTTTGCCATTGTCGGCGGGCTGGCGCGGTTCGGCGACCAGCCCTGCATGGTGATCGGCCAGGAAAAGGGCAACGACACGGAAAGCCGGTTGAAGCACAATTTCGGCATGGCGCGGCCGGAGGGCTACCGCAAGGCGGTGCGCCTGATGGAACTGGCCGACAAATTCGGCATTCCGGTGGTCACCATCGTCGACACCGCCGGCGCCTATCCGGGCATCGGGGCGGAAGAACGCGGCCAGTCTGAGGCCATCGCGCGGTCGACGGACTGCTGCCTGGGCCTCGGCGTGCCGCATGTGGCCCTGATCATCGGCGAGGGCGGGTCCGGCGGCGCGGTGGCGATCGCCACCGCCAATACGGTCTTGATGCTGGAACACGCGATCTATTCGGTCGCCTCGCCGGAAGCCTCCGCCTCGATCCTGTGGCGCGACTCGAGCCGGGCCCAGGATGCGGCGACGGCGATGAAGGTGACCGCGCAGCATCTGAAGGGACTCGGCGTGATCGACGAGATCATCGCCGAACCTGTCGGCGGCGCCCACCGCGGCGCCCGCGATACGGTTGCCGCCGCCGGCGAAGCGCTTACCAAGGCGTTTCAGGCGCTGGCCGGGCTTGGCCCGGACGAGCTGCGCAAGGTGCGGCGCGAGAAATATCTCGAGATCGGGCGTTCCTTGCCCGAATAGCACCAATGGATACTTCCTTTGGTACAACCTGCACAGTTTCGTCCAATTCCTGCCGGAATTCTGGTGCACTTCAAAGGCGCGAGGCGAACCGGTATGTCTATATGCGTATCCGCTTGATATTGTTGGGTTTCGTTGTGGTTGCGACGGCGCTGTTCGTGGCGCTTTACCCGTATATCCGTGTGCTACACGCCAATTACGGGCCGGCGGTCCGGCCGCCTGCCGCCAGCCTGGTGTCGCTCAACAGGGAGCTTGATGCCTCCGCGCCGGTCTTCCTGCGCATCTTCAAGCAGGAGAGCCAGCTGGAGATCTGGGCCGAGCACGGCGCAGGTTACACCCTGGTCAAGACCTATCCGATCTGCAGGTGGTCGGGCGAACTGGGACCCAAGCTGAAGGAAGGCGACAGACAGAGCCCCGAGGGCTTCTATCACGTGCGGCTTGGCAGCCTGAACCCCGACAGCAACTATCATCTGTCGTTCAATCTGGGCTTTCCAAACAGTTTCGACCGGGCGCACGGGCGCACCGGGTCTTATCTGATGGTGCATGGCCGGTGCTCCTCGATCGGCTGCTTCGCCATGACCGATCCGGGCATCGAGGAGATTTACCGTATTGTCGAGACCGCCTTGCGCAATGGCCAGGAAGCTGTTCCAGTACATATCTTTCCGTTTCGGATGACGGAAGAAAACCTTGAACGGCATGCCGGATCACAATGGATTGAGTTTTGGCTCAACCTGAAACAGGGGTATGATGCGTTCGAGGCGGACAAAAGCCCACCGAGCGTGACGGTTGCGGAGAAGAGTTACAGGATATCGCAGCGTTAACAATTTTGTAACGCGCGCGCGGTGTCATGCAAGTGGGACAGTTAGGGCTCGGGAAGATCTGAGTACGGGCCCTGGAGCGGGAGACGTCGTAAGTTCGATGGTTTCACGACGGACATTTATGGTTTCGGGCGGATCCCTGGGTCTGGTATTCGGACTCGGCGGCTGCAAATCCACGCCCAAACATCTGCTGCCCGTTTCGGAAGATGCCCAGGAGCGTCTCGCCGACAACGGTGTGATGGCCGGCTCGCCGCTGTACGTCCGGGTCTTCAAAAAAGAAGAAGAGATGGAGCTGTGGCTGCACAGCCCTTACGGCTATGTGCCGTTCAAGACCTACAAGATCTGCTCGTGGTCGGGCGGGCTCGGGCCCAAGCTCAAGACCGGTGACAAGCAGGCGCCGGAAGGCTTCTACATGGTCTCGGCCAGCCAGATGAATCCGAACTCGAAATATCACCTCTCGTTCAATCTGGGTTATCCCAACGCCTATGACCGGGCGCACCGGCGCACCGGGGCCCATTTGATGGTGCATGGCGGCTGCAGGTCGGCGGGGTGTTACGCGATCACCGACGAGCAGGTTCAGGAAATTTTCTCGCTGGCCCGCGACAGCTTCAAACAGGGTGAACGCCAGTTCCCGGTCCATGCCTTCCCGTTCCGTATGACCAAGGAGAACATGAAGGCGCACAAGGCGCACAAGTGGTACGATTTCTGGGTCAACCTGAAACAGGGCTACGACCACTTCGAAAGGCATCGGCGGCCGCCGGTCGTGGGTGTCAAGAACAAGCGCTACGTGTTCTTCAACTCCGAGTCAGCCGTTCCCGAGCAGTTCAGGATCTCGGCCGCCAGCGGCCGCGATCACAACCAGCCCCGACTGGTTTCAGGCTGGGGCGTCAAAGCGCGGTAGCCGGTTTCGCGGCGCTTTTATGCCGCCAAACCGAATATGCCGCCGAAAGCCATGCGAGCCATTGCACTAACATTTGCGGCCCTCCTGATCACGGGATGCGGCTTGACCGTGCCTCAGCTCGAGGAAGACCCTGCGGTGACCGCGGCCAGAGCGAACCAACCGTTCACCGGCGTCACGGCACGGTTTACAGGCTCCCTGGCCCGCGATGTCTCCAACAAAATCGCCAATCACTGCGCCCTGCGCGGTGAGCTGGTGCTGCAGAGAACCGACAGCGTAATCCACTGCTCACGGGAGCTGAAACCGGAGGAATCGGTGGTTGCGGCGCTGCATGCCGGTGATAAGCTCTCCTCGCCGCCCGCCTACCGCAGGGAATTCGCCCTCACCCCGGTCGGCGGCGACATCGAGGTGCGGGCGCAGCACTGGATAGAGATCACGCCCAGGATCGGCAGCAAGCGCGTGGTGGGCGGCATCGACGAAAACAACCCGCGCACGAATCTCAGGGTGTTCCTGCAGGAGATCGGCGGGGCGCTGGCGCAGTAAAAAGGGCCTATAACGGCCACCACCACAGGATCATCGGCACCGCGATGGCGATCACCAGGATCTCCAGCGGCAGGCCCATGCGCCAGTAGTCGCCGAAGCGATAGCCGCCGGGGCCGAGAATCAGCGTGTTGTTCTTGTGGCCGATGGGGGTCAGGAAGGCGCAGGACGCGCCGACCGCCACCGCCATCAGGAACGGGTCCGGGTCAGCGCCCAGCTTGTCGGCGATGTCGACGGCGATGGGCGCGGAGATGACCGCGGTGGCGGTGTTGTTGAGCACGTCGGAAAGTGTCATCACCACGATCACCAGTATGGTGAGCACCACGGCGGCGGAGTAGCCCGCGGTCAGGGTGACGATGCCGTTGGCGATCAGTTCGGTGCCGCCGGACTTGTGCAATGCATCGCCGATCGGAATGAGGGAACCGAGCAGGATGATCACCGGCCACTCGATGGACTCGTAGATCTGGCTGATGGGCACAATGCGCAAAAGCACGAACAGCACGACGCATGCGGCGAGCGCAACGGGGAGATAGAGCAGGTTGAAACTGGCGGTGGCGATGGCGGCTGCAAACAGGCCGACGGCGAGCCAGGCCTTCTGGCGCTGAACCACCTGAAGACCGCGTTCGGCGAGTGGCATGCAGCCGAGCCAGGTGGCGATTTCAGGCAGGCGTTCCTCCGGGCCCATCAAAAGCAGAATGTCGCCGGCCTCGATCTCCAGGTGCCGGACCCGCTCGCGAAACGGCCTGCCGTTGCGTGAGACGCCGAGCAGAGAGACGCCGTGTCGGTAAAGCAGACGCAGGGAAATCGCCGAGCGGTTCTCGATGCGCGAGCCGATGGGCACCACCACTTCCATCAGCGTCATGGCACCGGCGAGAACGCCTGAATGCTTGCCGGCGCCGGCATATTCCAGCTTGAGCGTGCCGGCGAACTGTTCCATGGCGTCGGGCCCGGCCTCGAGCACCAGAATGTCGCCCTTGCGGATGGTCTCGCGCCGGGCGAACCCGGGCAGGCGCTTGCCGCGGCGCACGAGACCGATGATGGCGACGTCGTTTTCTTCCGCCACCGGGTCGAGATCGCGCACCTGCTTGCCGATGGAATCGGACTTCTCGGTCACCGTGGCCTCGGCGATGTAGCCCTCGAGGTTTTCGAGATCCAGGGGCGTGTCGTGGGACGACGCGGCAGCCGGGATCAGGCGCCAGCCGACCAGCGCCACGAAGGTCACGCCGACCACGGCGCAGGCGATGCCGACGGGCGCAAAGTCGAACATGGCGAACTGGCCGCGGTCTTCCAGGGTGCCGCGGAACTCGGCGATGATGATGTTCGGCGGTGTGCCGATCAGGGTGATCAGGCCGCCGAGAATCGAGGCGAAGGAGAGCGGCATCAAGGTCAGCGCCGGCGAACGCTTGGCCTTGCGCGCGGCCTGGATGTCGACCGGCATGAGGAGGGCGAGCGCGGCGACATTGTTCATGACGGCGGAAAGCGCGGCGGAGAGCGCCGCCATGACGCCGATATGGGCGGAGAGTTTGCGCGAGCCGTCAACGAAGGTGCGGGTGATGATCTCGACCGCGCCGGATGCAAACAGTCCGCGCGAGACGATCAGCACCAGGGCGATGATTACGGTGGCGGGATGGCCGAAGCCGGAGAAGGCCGCGTCCTTGGAAACGCCACCAAGGATCAGGGCGACGACCAGGGCCGCAAAGGCCACCAGGTCGTAGCGCCAGCGGCCATAGATCAGGAGCGCGAACACACCGCCCATGACGGAGAAAAGGATGATCTGCTGGGTGGTCATGCGTTTCCCCGCCTGACGAGAATCGATCAGGTGGGAGACTCCGACAGTCCGCGTTGCCGGTCAAGCGGTGAGTTGCCGGCAATCAGTTAAACGGGCCGGTTCAGCGTGTGTTGCGCGTCGCGGCCAAAGCCTGGACATTGCCCTGCAGCTTGGTTGCGTTGGTTTCGGGCGTTGGCTGCCCGGGGCGTTCGGCAAGATCCGTGATCGCCTTGCTCAGCTCGCTCAGCGTGGCTCTGCGGTTTGCCGCGACCATGGCGGTGATCTCGCCGAGACGGGCCTCCATCCGGTCGAGATGTTCGGCGTTTGCCGTGGTCTCGCCCTTGATGAAATCCAGAATCCGCTTGTCGCGCGCGTCGTTGTTTTCCTCAATTGGCCCAAGCAGGATCCGGCGCACCTGGTCCAGTTCCGTTTCCGTCTTGTTGTCTGTCGTCATCGAAATCACTCACATACATCACATTTCGAATCGCTCCCCCGCCGGATCTGAGTGGGCTGGTTCAAAGCGGCGAGTTTGTGGCGCGGGCCGGGGCGTTTTGATCGGAGGCACAGATTCCTGGGGAAAACATGCCGTTGGCGTGCCGCCGGTTGATCTGATCGGCTTGCCTGCACCGGGCCGGGCTGTCGTGCGCGCCACAGGGCAGACCGCCGGAAACGGGTGGCTCGCCGGCCGCCGGCTCTTTAATCCGTCCATTCCGAAGCAGGGATACACGATGCAACACGGCAAGGACCGGTCGATGAATGTACTGAACGAAAAGGTGGCGATCGTCACGGGCGCGAGTTCCGGTATCGGCAGGGCGACCGCGCTGTTGTTCGCCCGCGAGGGTGCATATGTGATCGCTGCCGGGCGGCGCCAGAGCGAGCTCGACCACCTGGTGCGGGATGTTGCAGAATCCGGCGGTACGGCGATTGCCGCCGCCGGCGACGTCAGGGACGAGGCTTGTGCGGAATCACTTGTCGAGCTGGCGCTGCGGGAATTCGGCGGGCTCGACATCGCCTTCAACAATGCCGGGATTCTGGGTGAGATGGGGCCAGTTTGCGAACGGTCTCTTGCGGGATGGCACAATACGCTCGACACCAACCTCACAAGCGCCTTTCTGGCGGCCAAGCATCAGGTGCCGGCGATGATCGAGAGAGGCGGCGGATCAATGATCTTCACCTCAACGTTCGTGGGCCACACGGTCGGCATGCCCGGCATGGCGGCCTATGCCGCCAGCAAGGCGGGGCTGATAGGCCTGACCCAGGTCCTCGCGGCTGAACTGGGCGCCAGCGGCATCCGGGTGAACGCCATTCTTCCCGGCGGCACCGATACGCCCATGGGACAGAGTTTTGCGAACACACCGGAGACAAGGGCTGTTGTCGAAAGCCTGCATGCCCTCAAACGCATTGCGACACCGCAGGAGATCGCGCGCTCGGTGCTTCATCTTGCATCGGATGCATCGAGTTTCACCACCGGCGCCGCCATGCTGGTCGATGGCGGCCTATCCATCAGCCGGACCTGACGCCATGGCGGGCTTTCGATGTTACGGTAGCCTATTCCCGGGACGCCCGAACCGATTTGCCGCCATAAAACCGTTCAGCATGAAGGGCAAAGGGTCTAAGCGTTCTGGCGCCTGCGCAGGGCTTTGACGCGGGCCATGAGTTCGTCGAAATCAAACGGCTTTGTCAGGTAATCATCGGCGCCCAGTTCAAGCCCTTTGATGCGTTCGTCCATCCCGTCGAGCGCCGTCAGCATGAGCACCGGGGTTTGGTCACGTTGCGCCCGCATTTTGCGGCAGACGTCCTGGCCACTAACGCCGGGCAGCATGAGGTCGAGAATCATGACATCGAATGTCCTGGATGTGAGCATGTCCAGCGCCTGTTCGCCGTCGGGGACGTGAGTAACGGCCCACCCTTCGCCCTTCAGTCCGCGCTGGATAAAATCCGCGACCCTTGCCTCGTCTTCGACCAGCAGAATGTTCATGAGACGGCCTTGAGCTTGGTGCGCGCCGGCAGCATCATGACCGCGCGCAGCCCGCCGCCTTTCCTGTCTTCCAGGTCTATGGTGCCGCCGTGGGTTTCTATGATGGATTTGGCGACGGGCAGACCGAGGCCGGCGCCATCGCCAAAGCGTTCGGCGGCGTTGGATCCCCGAAAAAAGCGCTCGAACGCGCTTTTCTTGTCGGCGTCACTCAGGCCGGGACCGTTGTCTTCAATGGCGATCCGAAGCCCGTGCGGGCTTGGATCGACGCGAATTTCGATGATATCGCCGCCGTAGTGACGTGCGTTCTCGAGCAAGATCAGCAGGGCCTGGCGAATGCGCCCGGGATCGCACCGCAGAGTCGCCGTTTCCAGCGATGTGATAATTGCCGCTTTCGTGCCTTTGCCCGTTGCCAGAGGCTCAAGGATCTCAAGCAGGTCGGCCTCGGCGACGTCCAGGCGTGCCTCGCCTGCCTCATGGCGGGCAACGAACAACAGATCGTCCACAAGGCGTGACGTATGCATCGCCGCCTCCCGCACCATCTTCAGTGCCTGGCGGTATTCTTCCGGTTCCTTTTCGCCACGCAGCGCAATGTCTGCTTCACCACGGATTACGGTGAGCGGCGTCCGCAGTTCGTGGCTCACGTCGGCCATCAGGCGCTTGCGGTTGGCTTCCGTCTTCCGTACCTCTTTCAGTAAGACTTCGAGCCGCTGGGTGCGGTCCTGCACTTTCTGTTCGAGCTTCGAGTTTGATTTGCGCAGGGCCTGTTCGCGGTTCCCAACGTGCTCGGAAAGCTGATTGAGCGTGCGTGCGAGACCGGCTAACTCGTCCGCGCCCTTGGCGTCGATCCGATGAGAAAGCTCTCCCGACGACAGCCGTTCGGCACCGTCGCTCAACGCCTTGAGCCGGGCCTGAACGTTCTTCTTCAGCACAATGTAGCTGGCGATTGCGCCGATCAGAGCCATAATTGCAAACAGGGCGGACAGTTTGCGGTAAAAGGCCAGTTGGGCTTCCGCTTCGGCTCTGGTTTGGGCAACCTCGGCGGCCTCTCCCGCCAGCGCCTCGTCGATGCGTTTGCGGAAATCGATGTCGGTGTCCCCGTCGAGCACCCGGGACAACCGGTCCCAATTGCCGGCAATGTCTCCCACGTCTTCATCGCCGGTGATTGCAGTGAGTTCGGCGACAAGCCTTTCGATCTGGAGTTCGATTGCTGAGAGGGCGGAAAGCTCCTCGATTTCCTCCTCGCCGACAAGCTCGATCTCCTGGCCGATCAATTCGCGAATGGTGGCGATATCGGACCGGATCATTCTGATGAGCTGGGCTTTCAGCTCGCCATCTTCCTTGCGTCCCACGATCAGCGCGTCGCCGAACTGCTTGAACAGCTGGTACGTGTGATTGGAGAGTTCGAGATTTGCGGCGTAAACCCTGTTCGCGAGGCCGAGCCGCCGGAGATTGAAGTCCGCCTGCATGGCACTCCATACCGACAGGGCGGCGCCACTGAGGGCGAGGCCGAGCATGAGAACGAGGAACAATCTCAGCTTTGAGACGAGGCTCATGTCAGCGCATTCATGTGGGATTGCCCGGGCCTGGCGACACCGCAGGACCTCACATCGACAGGGTCCGCTCGCGGCACGGACGGGTCGTGCAAAACTCCGCACCGGTCCAGTCTGTGACAAAAGTGCATCGGGCGCCCCCATTAGCTGTATTTCACAATCGGCCAATAACCAAATGTCGTACGCTTTCCAGGCCAAGGCAAGGGCGACGCATACAGTTACGGCGGAACTTTCATCTATCAACTTTCCAACGACAGCTTTCCAACAACAGCTTTCCAACGACAGTTATCCAGTGCTGGCTTTCCATTGAGTTGGCGGCCATGCGGATCAGCCGCATCTTCGCGCTCTTCGGGAAACAGAATATCCACTTTGCTCGAAATCGCACGAAAAAAGTGCAATTTTGACGCTCTGGCCAACGGGAGGTTGCGTGTGATCCCCGCCTTGCGGCCGTCCTGCCCCCCGGTCTTTCGACGTTGGGTCCCGGTCGGAAAGCCATTGCGTTCGCGCCCGTGAACGAATAGAGCCAGTTTGTGGTGATCGAAAAGTGAGGCACTCATGGAACAGACTTTGCACTTTATTTCCGGGCTGCCCCGTTCCGGTTCCACGCTGCTGGCGGCGATTTTGCGCCAGAACCCGCGCATACATGCCGGAATGACCAGCCCGCTCGGGCCGGTGTTCACCGCCAGTCTCACCGCAATGGGGGCGGACAACGAATTCGCGGCGTTTTTCGAGGAAAAACAGAAGCGCGATATCCTGATGGGGATTTTCGACGGCTACTACAACCACGTCGCGGCGCGGGGGCTGGTGTTCGACACCAACCGGATGTGGACCAGCCGGATTGCGGTTCTGCGCAAGCTGTTTCCCGCCTCGAAAGTGATCTGCTGCGTGCGCAACCCGGCCTGGGTTATGGACTCGGTCGAGCTGCTCGTCAGGAAGAACGCCTTCGATGTCAGCCGGATTTTCTCCAACGCCCAGGAGCGCTCGACCGTCTACACAAGGGCCGACGCGCTGCTCAATCCGCACCGCATGATCGGGTTTGCCTGGTCGGCCCTCAAAGAGGCCTATTACAGCGAAAACAGCGACATGATGCTGCTTGTCGACTACGACCTCTTGGCGGGCCGCCCGGCGGAAGTGATGAAGCTGATTTACGAGTTCATCGGGGAAGAGGTTTTCGAACACGATTTCGATGACGTGGAATACGAAGCGGAGAACTTCGACATGCAGCTCATCGCAAAAGATCTGCATACGGTGCGGGGCAAGGTCGAGTTGAAGCCGCGCCAGACGGTTCTGCCGCCCGACCTGTTCAAGCGCTTCAGCGATCTGGTGTTCTGGCAGGACCCCCTGGGAACGAAAGCGCACCGTATCGTGGTGAACCGCGATACCCCCGACCAGGACGCTCCAATCGAATAGTTGATTCGCCTGCAAACCCAATTAATCAATCATCATACGGATGAATTGGCGTGATGAGCGCATGTGCAGCGTGGGCAAATCTGGTGCCATCCGCACGACATGACGCGCCTATTCATTGCTCGTGGGAGCGGCTGTTTTCGGTGCAGTGCATTAGCGTGAATGTATGTGAAGTAATTCACAGTGCGGCCTGAAATCTATTGATAAAATCTGCTCTACACGGTCTGCCCGGCGATCAGTTGGCTGGTCAACTCACGATAGATTCACGCTGTGCAAGGATCATCTCGCTACGAGGATGATTTGAGCTGATGGTTTTCTGGCCTTAAGGATTTGTAACTTCTAATTAGTTGACTCGCACAGACTGGCACTGCAGCATTAATCATAATGAGCGGTCCATGACGGCGGGGGCAAGGCCTTCATGGATCGAACGGGCACACAATAAACAGGGGGCAGCAATGGCCTACACCTATACCGGCGTTCTCAACTTTGGTTTCTACGTTGGCCCCGATGAGATTTGGGCTGGGCGCAACGACGACGGCTCCCTGAATTTCTACTCCGCCAACACCACCACCAAGACAGTGGATGTCGGTGCCTTTACCGGAGGAGCGGCCCCGACCACGGCTTCAATCACGGTGACCGGCGCCGGGACCTCGCTGACGGTCGAAGATCCGCTCACGGCCGGCTCCAACGGCACCATCAACGTCGGCAACAACAATCCCGGCGGTACGGGCACGTTGATCATTGAACAGGGCGGCCAGGTCGCGTCGAACACAAACATCGCCCTCGGCGCCGGCGGCGGCTACAACAGCCTCAACGTCGGCTTTGGCTCGGGCAGCACCGGTACGGTAGAAGTCAAGGACGCCGGTTCCCAACTGCTCATCAACGGCAATGGCAACCGGGTCCTGATCGGCGACAACAATGGAACGGGTAACCTCAACGTCACTAATGGCGGCTACGTGCTCGCCCGCCGGTTCGACATCGGCGAAGACGGGGCGACCGGCACCGTCACGATCGACGGTCCGGGCTCAAACATCCGTGCCAGCAATGTCAGCGGGCAGTCCGCCGGCGGCGGCAACGAAACACAGGGCGCGGAATTCAACGTTGGCCAGGGCGGAACCGGCAACCTTTACATCACCAACGGCGGCACGCTCGATATCGACAATGTGGACGGCCTGACGGATCAGCCGACCCTGCGCGTCGGCGGTTTCAATACCGGTGGTTATGGCTATGCCAAGATCTCCGGTGCCGGCTCGGCGCTCAACGTCACCCAGAACGGTGAAGCATTCGCCTATTTCTACGGCGGCTCGAGCGTCAGAATTGCCGAAGGCTCCGACGGCAAGATCACCGTCGAGGACAACGGACAGCTGAACCTTCTCGGGGACAATGCCGAGTTGAGCATCGGCAACTTCGGCAGTCAGGCCAGCACCGGCCGGCTGGAAATCAAGAGTGGCGCCGATGTCACGCTCGACTCGCAAGGCTACACCGGCTCGGAACTGTTTATCGGTGCCGGCGCCTACTCCACCGGATATGTGAGCGTTACCGGCACAGGTTCGACGCTGAGCGTTACGTCGTCCACCGACTATGTCGGAGACTACCAGACCGGCAGTCTCGTTATCGGAAACTATGGCTACGGCAGGCTTGACGCTGCTGACAACGCCGCCGTCTACACCCGCAACATTGACGTGGGACGCGGTGCAGGCCCCTACAGCAATGGGCAGAGCGGGACCGGCGTCATCAATGTCACGAGCGGGGCCAAGCTCTATGTCGACGGAACACCTGCCACACCGTACCGCGCCCTGCGTCTTGGCGAACAGTACGGCGGCACCGGCACACTGAATGTGGATGGCGCGGGCTCGCTGGTCTCGGTCCAGGGCACCGGCACCGGGTTCATTCGCGTTGGCAATTTCGGCACCGGCTATCTCAACATCACCAATGGCGGCACGGTCAACGGCTTCTTCGTGGACACCGCCCGCAACGGTGTTGGGAGGACCACGATCGATGGCGTTGGTTCAACATTGAACGTCTCCGACGAATTCGGCTACTTCTCCGGCTACGGCGGCATTTACCGAGGGGCCGCAGGGCTCCTGCGTGTCGGCCGTGAAGCCGGCAGCGATGGCTATCTCAGCGTCACCAACGGCGGCACGGTCAACATCAGCA
>JAJFHL010000029.1 GCA_021775615.1 Hyphomicrobiales bacterium | reverse complement strand
AGCCGGTCGAGAAAGCCGCCATGGCCGCCGATTGCGTCACCCCAGTCCTTGATCCCCCGGTCGCGCTTGATTGCCGACATGACCAGGCCGCCGAGAAAACCCATGACGGAGATCACGAAGGCCATGCCCATGGCCTGCAGCTGCGAGAAGGGGGTCACCCACCACAGGCCGGCGCCAAGAAGCGTTGCGCTGAAGACGCCTCCGATCAGGCCCTCAACCGTCTTCGAGGGCGACAGCGCCGGTGCAATCTTGTGCCGCCCGATCAGCTTGCCCCAGATATACTGCAGAACATCGCTGCCCTGAACGACGATCAGGAGAAAGGCGATCAGCAGCAACTGATGGCTTTCGTATCCGGGAATATTGAGGGTCATCAGGGCGGGGACATGACTGATGCAGAAGACGCAGGTCATCAGCGCCCATTGGACCTCGGACACCCGCTCCATGAAATCATGAGAGTCGCCGCGCATCGCCGCAACGACGGGCATGCCGAGAAACGCATAGATCGGAATGAATATCGAGTAGAGACCGTACCACTCTATCCCGATGAGATAGTACTGGACGGGCAGGATGACGAAGAAGGCCGCCCACAGCGCTATGTGATCGCCACGCCGGGTGTGGAGCAGCGTGAGAAATTCGCGCAGCGCGGCAAATGACGCCAGAGCGAACAGCACCAGGAGCCCGTGTTTTCCGGTGAAGAATGCGGCCATGATCAGGCCCACCATCACCCACCAGGCGCGAATCCGCGCGTTGAGGTTCTCAACCGTGGGGTTCGGCTGGTTTCTGTCGGTGCGATAGGCGAGAACTGCGCCGATGAGCGTTGCGGCGAGGAGCACCGACAGAACGCCGATGAACAAAATGGACGCGGTGGAAAACGAGTTCATCCGGCTGCTCCCGTATCCGGCGCAAGGCCCATGAGGGCATCGCGGGCGCGCCGCAGAAACACCGGTTTCGTGTCCTCCTGCTCAAACCGCAGCGGTGCCCCGAACGTGACGCTGCACAGGAGCGGCAACGGCAGGAAATCCCCCTTCGGCAGCACCCGGTTGACGTTCTCGACCCAGACGGGAACGAATTCGATGTCGGGGCACAGGCGTCCGAGATGATAAATGCCGCTTTTGAACGGGAGCACCGCCTCATCGGTGGTGTTGCGCGTGCCCTCGGGAAAGATGATCAGGGAAGACCCTTGCTCAAGCGGGGTTTTTATCTCGTCAAGCCAGTTGCGATTGGCAACCTGGGACCTTCTTTCGACCATGACCGCATTGAACACCCGGCACCCGATGAACCTGCGCAATGGGCCCTTGAGCCAATAGTCGGCGCCGGCAACCGGGCGGGTCAGCGGGCGCAAATATGTGGGCAGCGCCGACCAGATCAGGATGAAATCCGCGTGGCTGCTGTGATTTGCGAAGTAGACCCGCCGTCGTGCCACCGGCTCGCAACCCTGCCAGCGCCCCTTCACTCCGGTGAGGACCCAGGCGATCAGCGGGGTGAGGCGGCGGGCGATGGCGACGAAACCATTCCGGTTCGTCATGCCAGCCTCCAGTGAACGAAGGCCGAGCAGGCCAGAGTGCCCATGATCAGCGCGACAAGTGCCGCTTGCCTTTTGAACAGGCGGAGCGCTCCGCGCAGACGCTCCGTCAGGCCGCGCGTCGGGTGTCGGGCCGATGCCAGCCCGGCAGCCGCCAGGCCCTTGTCGAACGCAACCAGGTCGAGTGCATCGGACCGGGCGCATTCTTCCATTCTCAAGAGAAGCCGGGCGTCATGCCCGACGCGCACTGCAAAGTAGGTTTCAATCGCCAAAATGCAGATGCAGATACCGGCGGCCGCCGCCATGGTCGATGACGGCTGCACTGCAGCCGCGAGCACGCCGGCCACTGTCAGCGCCACGGCGGTCGCATGCAGATATCTGCCCTGACCAAGCAGCGCCGCGGTGATCGCAAGGGCTTCGCGATCTGTCGATGCCTGCGAGGTCATGCGCGCTCCTTCCGGATCGCATCCACCGCACTGTTTATCGCGACGAGATCGGGTGCGTTCAGAACGATCTCCGGGCGTTTTGAGCGCAGCAGGTCGATGGCGTCGTCGACATGCTCAACATGGCCGAACGCCGCCAGCCATGTGACAACGGACGCGGCCGAGCGCGAAAATCCAAGGGCGCAGCAGACCAGAACGGTTTCGCTGTCGCGTGCCGCCCGATCGATTTTGCGGGCAACTTCGCACAGTGCGGCCGGGGAGGGTGTGATCAGATCCAGCATTGGCAGGGATGTCCACCGCTTGTCGCCGTCCGGTGCGGGAAGTTCTGCGCAAACGTCGATCACATGGCGATTGTTCGGCGCACCGGCTGCGCGCGGCAGGCGGCCGACGGAGACCGGGTCCAATACCCGGACATGCTCTGGAAGACGGCGTGTCCACAACCAGGCATTCAGGCGGGCGCCCAGCAGATAAGGCCACAGCAGCCATTGTGCGGCCAGGCTCATGCGGCCCGCTTCATCTTTCTGGAAAAGCGCGGGCCCGATGGCCGCATAGCCGAGCGCGACAAGAAGGAGGCTCTGGGCCGGCCACAGCAGCCAGAGCGCGGTGCCGCCCAATTGCCATGCCGCGACCACCAGAGCGGAGGCCGCCGCGCCATAGAGCGCGCCGAGCCGGCGTCGTTTGGGGTCGTTCGTCAGGCGCAGGGCGGCGAGCGGGCTCGCGCCTCTCTCCGGCCATAACCAAAGGCAGAAAAATCCAAGCATCATTCCGGTCGGCACATCGAAGAAATGGTGCTGGTTGGCCGTGAGCACCGAGATGCCGATCAGCATGGCCCAGACATGCATGGGCCAGTGCCACCTGCGCGGCACATGATGCGCGTATCGCACCCACAATGTGATCAGGAGCGCGATGTGGAGCGAGGGCGCCATGTTGAACGGCTTGCCGACGATGTCATCCAGCGCGCCGAAGAAGAAGGCGAAGATGCCGGTGTCAGCTGGAATGGTGGAGGTCAGCTTGAGCGGCGCGATCAGGAAAATCGGTACCGCAATCATCTGAGCGCTCAGCAGGCGGCGGGCGTGCCGGCTCAGCTCGTCGCGCGTCAGACAGATGAACAAGGACAATCCGTAAAGGGCGTCGATCGACCAGTAGGGCACCACCGTCCAGGCGAGAAAGGGAATGTGCCTTTCCCAGTCGAACAGGATAACCGGCACGTGGTCGCGCCACGACACGATCTCCAGCGAGCCGAGATATGTGATGAAGAACAACGGCGTCAGGAAACACAGCCAGACTATGGCAGGTCCCCACGGCCGGCGCTCCGCTGCCAGGTCCACTGCGGTCATGAAGCGACTAGTCCCCGGCCCGCCGGGCGAGCGAGACCGTAAAGATCCCCCATGGATCGATGCGTTGTTCGAGCTTGACGAAGCCGGCGTCCGCCACAAGCTGGTCCATTTCCGCCTGAGTGCGCCGCCGCATCACCCAGGCCTGTCCGGCGCGGTGCGAAGTGAGCGCCCGGGCGATCAGTTCAAGCTGCGGATGCCATGGCTGGCCCGTGTAGACCAGATATCCCCCTTCGGGGATTGCCCGCGCCAGCCCCGCAAGTGAACCTCTCACCGCGGTATTGTCGGGAAACAGCTCGTAGAGGCCCGATACGATGCCAAGTGTCGGCCGCGGGTCAAGGGACGCGAGGTCATCGCCGTCGAACGCATCGCCCTTCTCGAACCTGGCGACATGGCCCAGGCCCTTCTCCTCGATCAGCTTGCGTCCGGCATCGACGTTGATGTCACTGTAGTCGCGCAGCAAAACACTGTCGGGTTGTACGCTTGAGCCGGCCAGGGCTTCCAGAACGTAGCGGCCATGACCGGATGCGATATCGACCACACGAACCGGTTCGCCGGCTTGCTTGATCTGTCCCATGGCTTTGGCAATGAGCTCTTCTGCATGAACCTTGCGCCGGCGAATGCCGCGCCAGCCGATGGCGTCGATGTAATTGCGGTCCATCATCCGGCCGATCGGGCCGCGGCCGCGCGCTTCGTTGCGATAGACGTAGTCGAGCGTCGACCCTGAATCGAAGCCGGTGCGGTGCCCGGTTGCAATGCCTTCGGAAAACAGGCCGCCGAGCTTCATCGAGAACCGCGTCAGGGCCCAATAGATCCCGCGCGGACTCAGCGCAGACAGCGGCGTCGCCAGGGCCTCGGCTTCATCGCGCGTGTGGCCGACTTCATGCGCGTTCAGCAAAGAGGGCGCCGAAACGGGCTCGGCGAAGCATTCGTTCAGGAAGCGGCGTATCTCCGCAACGGCGCCCGCGCGGTCCTTTTCGCCCAGCGTGTCGTGGTAGAATCCCGGCAGCACATGGCGCTCCTTCTTGGCCGAACCGAGATTGACGAAGAACGCATGCTGCGGTTCCGGCTGCACCACCCAGTCTGCCCCCGAAATCAGGAGCTGGGTCGGAACATGCACCGCCCGGGCGTCTGTCACAACGCGGCTTGCCGCTTCGTACAGCCCAAGCAGCATCCGCACGGATATCGGCCGTGTGATGAGCGGATCGTCGTTGAATGATGCGATGCGCTCGGCATCGTGGGTCAGGTAGTGGGCCTTAACGTAGCTGTTGACGAAAAAGTTGCCGCGCAATTTGTGCATGAGGGCGAGACCCTGTCTCGCGAAAGGCACGTACAATTTCACAGCGAATGCCGGAGAGGCGAGCACCTGCGCGCGAATGTCTGGCGCATAGTCATGCACCCAGGCCGATGTGACAACGGCGCCGACGCTCTGGGCGACGATGGCGATGTCCGGCATCGCGATGCCATCGCGATCGGCGATATGGCTGATGAACGTGTCAACGTCACGCACGACGGATGCGAAGTCGGGGGCATCGCCGCGCGGGCCCTCGGACCGGCCGAGACCTCTGGCGTCCCAGGCATAGAATGCATAATCCGGCAGGTTCAGTTCATCCACCAGATGGGCCATGCGCCCACCATGTTCGTGACCGCGATGAAACAGCACGATGGCGCCCTTGGGCCGGCCCCCGCCGGTCGCAGGCCAGCAGCGGTAGAACAGGTCAAAATCGTCGTGGGTCCGGAACGCCCGCTCTTCAGCGTGACGGGCGGTCGTGGCGGTCGCGTGATTTGAGTGCATGTTCATGGTGTTTCTTTTTGACTTTCCGAACAAGATGAAGCGGCGGTCCGCGCCTCTGCAAGACCGGCGCGAACACGATTGACGATTGTGACCGCCAGGAGGACGGCGAGCAGCGGCATCAGGTAGCCGACCCATCCTGGAAGTGAGCCGGCGACGCCGAGCCACAACGCAACGGCGCCGAAAATGAAGGCCCTGTCGCTCTTTCCGCTCGGACCGTCATAGCGCCGCTGGGCGCCGACCATGCAGCCGAGCACGCCGGCATACTCGGACAGCACGGCGAGCAGGACGACAATGACAACAAGCAGTGGCGAGAATGGCGCGATCAAGGCAAAGGGCAGGAACAGCGCCACATCGGAGATCTGGTCGCACAGTTCATTCAGGTATGCGCCCAGGTCCGATGCGTCACCGAACTCGCGCGCCAGCATCCCGTCGATGGCGTTGAGCGCCATGCGGATGAACAGCCAGAACGGCAGCAGGAGAAATAGCGCGGGCGCTGTCGGACCGGACCATGCCAGGACGATCCCAAGCACCACGGAACCCGCCGCGGCTGCAAGAGTGACCAGATTGGCTGTTGCGCCGACCGCGTTCATCCAGCCGGCCACAGGTCGGAGCAGCGCCTGGAACTGAGGTTTTAACCAATATAAAGTCATGCACCGATCTCAACAAAACTTTTTGGCCGCAGTTAAGATGTGGTTGAGGGCGGTGTATTACAACAAAGGTCTTAAATTAGCGTGCGCTCTATAGTTGTAGTTTTGGTTACGTTGTTTTGAATTTGTGCCCCGCTCCACATCCCGTCGAGCGGGGAATGTGGCCATATATGGCCGCCGTGTCACGGTGGAGTGCGCGGACCTGCCGCTTTGACGGCTCCGAACGCCGCCAGCATCGCGCCCATGGAGTAGAGCGCAAGGCCCGCCAGCGTGGCCGGCGCATAATCGACACGCCCTTCGACGAGCTGCAGCCCGAAAATGATGAACGGTCCCAATGCCGTCAAGGCTCCGATCGTCAGCGTCGATATCAGCGACACCGCCCGTTGCAGCGCATAGAGCGGCGGCACCGTGAGCGCGATCCCGATGGCAACGATCGTGGCGATCTCGGTGTTCGAAAGGTCCACTTTTTGGTCGAAGCCGGCGGCGGCCATGCCACCGGCGACGACAATGTAGAGCGGAAACCGCAATGAGAACACCGCTGCCGGACCGACACCGCCGCGGTCCATCCGCTGGCAGTAGATCAGCATCACCGTGAACAGGGCGCCTTCGAATATCGCCAGGAACGTTCCGGCAAGGGCGACCTCAATTCCGCCACGCACGAAGCCCGACCATCCCGTGACGGTCACGACCGACAGGTAAACGATGGCGCACAGCAGTATGAAGTTGCCGAGTGCCTCGATCCGGTTGCGCATGGGTTCGCCCTCGGGCGTGCCAACGCAATATGCGGCAAATGCGGTCAGGGGCATCACTCCTGACGAAATCGTATAGGCAACCGCCGGTTCGATGAGCTGGACCGCCGTCAGGTAGGCGCACCAGGACGCCATGGCCATGACATTGGCGCCGATCAGCGGTCCGGGGTTCCGGAACGCGCGCCTGAGTTGCTCGGGCGCCTTGACCACGAGCCAGCCGACAATCGCCAGCGTCGTGGTGCCAAAGGCCAGGAAGCCGAACAGAAACGAACTGATGCGCTGAAAGACGCCGCCGAAGAAGACGTATTGGATGGCCTCGAGCGCGACGAACGCCAGGCACCAGAGCACGCCAATGGCTGCGGGGTTCACTGCGGTCTCCGTGTCGCCGCGCGGGAAGCGCGGGTAACGGAGCCTACGCCAGCGATCCCTGTTCCACCAGCACCGCGATGCCCTTCCGGCACGGTTCAGCTATCGTGCCAAGCAGATCGCTGTCAACGAGCAGTAGCTGCGTGGGGTGGCAGTGCGGTCGACCATAGTGGTCGCAGACCGCGCGGTTGACAACATAGCGCTCGTGTTTATATATAGCGATATGGCTATACAATATAGAACACCCCTGGATCACACCTTCCACGCCCTCGGCGATGAAACGCGCCGCCAGATCCTCTCGATGCTGGCAACGAGCGGCCCGTGCTCGGCGAACCAATTGCATGCACCGTTTGACGTTGCCCAGCCCACCATATCGAAGCACTTGAAAGTGCTCGAGACCGCCGGGCTGGTGAAACGTGAGGTGGACGGACGGGTCCACCGGTTCCACCTGGTGCTGGCGCCGATGAAAGAGGCCGAGAGCTGGATCGCCAGACATGAAGCGTTCTGGAACGGCACATTGCAGCGCCTGGATCACTATCTGGACGGCGTCGAAGGACAGGGGGACGGCCAGTGACAAAACCGATTCATTCCATCACGGTCTCTCGCCTGATAGGCGCCCCCCGTACCCGCGTTTTCGACGCTTTCGCCCGGTCGGAAGCTTTGACCGAGTGGTTCACGCCGAGCCCGGAAATTACCGTCGAGGTCGTGGATTTCCGGTTTGCACCAGGCGGCGGCTTTCGATTGCGCTACACGATGCCTGACGGTTCGCAACCCGTTGTCGGCGGCAGCTATGAGCTGATTGAAGCGCCTCGCCAAATCGCCTTTTCCTGGGTGTGGGAGGCGCCGGACCCGCACGCCGGTATTTCGACCCGCGTGCTCGTTGAATTTATCGAGAAAGATGAAGCCACCGAAGTGGTCCTGACCCACGACAGGTTACCGACGTTGGAAGCGGCGACCCGCCACGCCGAAGGGTGGAAAGGCACGCTTGATGTGCTCGCCTCCGCTCTGGCTGCGCCCGAGGTTCAAACATCAACCCTTGTTGGAGGTAATTAGTATGCTTGAGATCAACGCCCTTCCTGTCACCTCGGTCCTGACCGGCGCGCTCGTCCTCCTGCTTGTGGTGTTGAGCGTGCTGGTCACCGTGCGGCGCGCGATGCTCGGCGGCATCGAATTCGGCGATGCGGAAGACGTCGAGTTGCGGCACAGAGTCCGCGCCCACGGTAATTTTGTCGAAATCGTGCCCATGGTCCTCATCGCGGTCGGTGTGATGGAGTATGCCGGCGCGCCGAACGCCCTGTTGTGGAGCTTCGCCGGCGTCTTCTTCGTCGGGCGCGTTTTTCACGCCCTGCGAATGTACATGAGAAATCGCTGGCTGGGGCTGCTCCCAATCGTGACACAGCATCTGATTTGCCTCGCCGCGGGCGCCTGGCTTCTGAACCGGTTTCTCTTCTGACCATCAGGTACAAAAAAGGGGCGCGACGTGCCTCATTCCTCCAGCTTTGCCACCTCTTCCATGAGGATCGGCACCGCGAGATTGCATGAATGGATGCCCATGACGGTGGTGAGTTGGATGGTTTCGAGGATCTCTTCCTTGGTGGCGCCGGCCTTGAGCGCGTTCTGCATGTGCCGCCTCACACCCGGCGCGTAGAGGTGGGTGGTGGCCGCGTTGATGGCGATCAGGATCAGTTCCTTGAATTTCGGCGGCAGCGGGCCTTCGCGGTGCGGCACGCTGCGGAAGGCGAGGTAGGCTTCGAGGAATTCCGCATCCATCTCGCCCAACTCGTCCCAGATCGGGTTCCAGTCGCCCTTCGCCCTGTGGTCGTGCGTATGGGGATAGGCTTTGTTCTCGCTGTCCATGGTTATCCGCCCCTGTGCTTGAAGGAATCGCGCCGGAAGCTGTAGAGCGCCGCCGGGTCGACGGCGACATCCACCACCGCCGGCTTGCCGCAGGCGAGCGCCGCGGAAACCGCTTCGCCGACTTCGCCGATGCGCTCGACCCGGAAACCGGCGGCGCCGTAGAGTTCAGCAGCCTTGTCGAACGGCGGGCTTGAGACATCGGCGCCGATGTAGCGTTCTCCGAAAAAGTCGCGCTGATAGGCCTTCTCGGCCCCCCAGCACTGGTTGTTCATGACCACGGTCACCGTGTTGATGCCGTGATCGACCGCTGTGCTCAGCTCGGAGATCGTCATGCCGAAGCCGCCGTCGCCCATCAGGCTGACCACCGAGCGCTCCGGCCTTCCGACCTTGATGCCGAGGCCGCAGGCGAACGAAAATCCGACAAGGCCGAAGTCGAGCGGCGTGAAGAGGGCCGGCGGCTCCCAGTAGTTGAGCGCGTCGGTCGCCTGCAGGCACAAGGTTCCGGCATCCATTGTGACCGCGGCATTTTTCGGCAGAACGTCGCGCAGTTCCTTGAAGAGGCCCGACGGCTGGATCGGGTGGGCGTCGCTGGCGGCCTCCGCGTCGCGCTTTTCGAGATAGGCGGCACGCTCTTGGGCGTAGGCGGTCGTCCAGGCTTCGACTTCGGCGCGCTTCTCCAATGTGCCGAGCGCCTCACGCAGCTGGTCCGCGGCGGTTGGAGCGTCGGCCCAGATGCCAAGCGCGACCGGGAAATGCCGCCCGATCGCGGTCGGGTCCAGCTCGACCTGGATGATCTGCGCCTGCTCGTTGATGTTGTCATAGGAATAGAAGGTCGAATTGAACCCGAGGCGGGTGCCGAGCGCCAGAATCACGTCGGCTTCCTTCGCAAGGCGCGAGGCGACGACGTTGCCGCGCGGTCCCATCTGGCCGGCATTGAGCGGATGGCCGAACGGGATGGCGTCGCCATGGCCTGGCGCGGTGACGACGGGGGCGTTGAGGGCTTCGGCCAGCGCCAGCGCGGCTGCGTGCCCGCCGGTGTTCTTGATGCCGCCGCCGGCAACGATCACCGGCCGCTCCGCCGCGCGCAGCAGATCCGCCGCCGCCGCGATGGCGTCCGCCGCCGCTGCCGGAACCGTGTGGCAGCGATAGGCCTTCGGGTCCTGAAACGCCGGAAACTCGGCCGTCGACGAGAGGACATCGCGCGGCAGGTTGACCTGCACCGGACCGCGGCGTGGCGTCAGCGCCACGCGGAAGGCCTCGCGGAACATCTCCGGCACGCGGTCGGTCTGGGTGACGGTCCAGGTCTTCTTGGTGACCGGCTGAAACAGCGCCTGCTGGTCGACCTCCTGGAAGGCGTCGCGATAGACATGGGCGGTGGAGAGCGCGCCGGCGATCGAGACCACCGGCGAGAAGGCGGCCGCCGCCTGACCCAGTCCCGTCACAAGATTGGTGGCGCCGGGACCGTTCTGGCCGGCGAGGATGACGCCGGCCCGGCCGGTGGCGCGGGCATAGCCGTCCGCCATGTGGGTGCCGGTGCGTTCGTCGTGCACGCCGATGAAATTGATCTCTTTGGCGTCATAGAGCGCGTCGAACATCTCCATGGTGGCCGAGCCGATGAGGCCGAACACGTGTTCGACATTCTCTGCCTTGAGGGAGTCGACGGCGGCCTGTCCGCCCGACAATGTCTTCATGCTGGTTTCCCCTGTTCGTAAGTATCTTTCAAGCGGCTCACTGCATCACGTCATCCAGGAACCGCAACATGGGTTCCGTAAAGAGTTCGGGCCGCTCGATCAGGCCCATATGCTGCAACTCCGGGACAATGACGGTCCGGGCCCCCGAAATCTCCGACGCGATGGCGTGGGCCATCTGACGCGTGCTGCCGGTTTCATTTTCGCAGGTGATGACCAGTGTCGGCGCGGTGATCGGCGGATCCGGGCGGATAAGCTCGATCACCCCCTTGGCCAGCACCCGGCGGGCCTGAGACACGATCTCCGGGTCATTCGCCATGATCCACTCGCGCACCAGCGCAATGATATCCGGCCGCGTCTCACGGAAACCCGGCGTGAACCAGCGCTTGATGTCGTTGTCGAAAGTCGCGGCCGGCCCGCCTTCGGCGGTTCGCGCAGCACGCTCCTCGACAAGTTTCTGCGCTTCCGGCTCGCGCTCATGCGGCGAATTGAGGACGGCGAGGGCGCGGACGCGGGCCGGGTGATCGAGAGCAAAGCGGCGGTTGATCATGCCGCCGAGCGAAAACCCGGCAATTGCCGCACTGACAATCCCCAGCTCATCCATGAGATCGCGAAGCTGAGCCGACAGCAGCGCAATCGACAATGGTTCAGACGGCGCCGCGCTTTCACCATGCCCGAGGAAATCATAATTGAGCACGCGATACCGCTCCGATAGCTCTGGAACATGCCACTGCCAGACAAGGCGGTTGATCCCCAGGCCGTGGATCAGAACCACGACCGGCGCCCCCTCGGGCCCGCTCAGCTCGTAAGCCGTTCCTGTGCCGCTGCGCTCGCCCATGACATTCGCGCTCCCGGGCTCACCTTGCCACAAACTGGCTGCCCAGCGGCTCGTCCGATGTGTTCATCCACACGGTCTTGGGCCGGGTATAATCGTAAATCGCCTGGAACCCGCTCTCGCGGCCGTAGCCGGAGCCTTTGACGCCGCCGAATTCGGCGATCGGCGACACGGCGCGGTAGGTGTTGACCCAGACGATCCCTGCCTTGACCGCCTTGGAGACCCGCAGCGAACGGGCGCTGTCGCGGGTGAAGATCCCGGCGGCCAGTCCGTGGCTGGTATCGTTTGCCAACCGGATCGCTTCCGCCTCGTCCTTGAACCGCAAGACGCTCAGGACCGGGCCGAAGAGTTCGGTGTCGACGATCCTCAGATCCTGCCGCGGGCAGGCGATGATGGTTGGTTCGTAGTAGAGCCCGTCGAGCCCTTGCGGCCGCTTGCCGCCGCACAGAAGTGTACCGCCCTCGTTTTGCGCATGGGCGACCTCGCGTTCGATCGTCTCAAGCTGGCCGGTTGTGCAGAGCGGGCCCATCTCGGTCTCTTCGGCGAGCGGGTCGCCAATCTGGATCCTGCCGGCAAGTTCCGTCATGCGTTCAAGGAAGGCATCCGCGATGCCGTCCTGCAGATAGAGCCGCGAGCCGGCGACGCAGCTCTGCCCGGCAGCCCCGAAAATGCCGGAGATCGAACCGTTCACGGCGCTTTCCAGATTTGCGTCGTCGAACACGATGAACGGCGACTTGCCGCCAAGCTCCAGCGACACTTCGGCGAAGTTGTTGGTCGAGTTGTGCAGCACATGCTGGGCTGCTGTCGGCCCGCCGGTGAATGAGATCCGCGCCACCAGCGGGTGCGAGGTGAGGACCTTGCCGCAGGGGTCGCCATGGCCGGTGACGATGTTGACGACGCCGGAGGGAATACCGGCTTTCTCGATCAGCCGCCCGAAGTCCAGCATCGCGGCGGAAGCGTGCTCCGAAGCCTTGAGAACCACCGTGTTGCCGGCCGCCAGGGCCGGGCCGATCTTGACCGCACTCAGAAACAGCTGCGAGTTCCACGGCACCACCGCGGCGACCACGCCGAGCGGTTCACGCTGGGTGAAAACGAAGAGGTCCGGCTTGTCGATGGGCAAGGTCTCGCCGGTGATCTTGTCGGCGCAGCCGGCATAGAAATGGAAGAATTCGGAGATGTATTTCGCCTGCCACCGGGTCTCTTTCAGCATCTTCCCCGTGTCGATCGCCTCGATCCGGCCCAGCTCCTCGGAATTCTCCGCCAGCAGGTCGGCAAGGCGCCTGAGGCAATGGCCGCGCTCGGTCGGCGACATCCGTGCCCAGGGTCCCTGGTTGAACGCCCGGTCGGCGGCCCGCACTGCGGCATCCACATCATCGGCTGTCGCTTCTGGCACATTGGCCCAGACCCGGCCGGTGGCGGGATTGATGCTGTCGAAGGTCTGCCCGTCCGATGCCGCGCACCATGCGCCGTCGATGAGCATCCTGTAGCGTTGAACATCGGCCATGAAACGATCCTCTTTGATGTATCGCGTGTCTTGACGTGGTCGGGCGGTGTCGCCGCTCAAAAGGCGCACGCAGACAGGACGAACCGCTTTGTGCACAGTCGTCCGCGGGAATGGTGGAGAAGTCCGGTTCCGGCGCGACAATCGCAAAGCTCGACATATTTGTGAAACGAAATATTTTGCAGTAAGAGTTCGAATAAATCGAATTGTGATATTTGCGATGCCATGAACCTGACCGCGCTCCAGACCTTTCTCGCAATCGTCCAGACCGGAAGCCTCGTGCGGGCTTCGGAACGTCTCAATGTCACCCAGTCGACCGTAACCGCGCGGCTGAAGGCTCTGGAAGACGATCTCGGGCAGACGCTGCTGCTGCGCCAGAAGTCGGGCGCCGAGCTGACCTCTGCCGGCTTCAAGTTCAAGCGCCACGCCGAGGCGATGATCGAACAGTGGCGTCAGGCGCGCCAGGAGACGTCCTTGCCGGACGGCATCGAGGCGGTCTGCAACATCGGCTGCCACATGGATCTGTGGCCGGTGCTGGGCCGGCGGCTTTTCAGTGAAATTTATCGCGGGCAACCGGCCATCGCGCTTTCAGCCTGGCCCGGCGAGCATGGCGAACTCGACCAGTGGCTCGGCACCGGACTGATCGACGCCGCGCTGGCTTACCGCGCCACCGCCCGTGAGAGCCAGACCATCCACGCCCTGCGCACCGAGCAACTGGTGCTGGTTTCGACACGGCCGGACAGTCCCATGCGCTTCGATCCGGCCTATGTCTATGTCGATGCCGGCGAAGACTTCGGCCGCCGTCACGCCGCCGCCTATGCCGATGCCGACACCGCAAAGGTCAGCTTCGGCTCGGCGGTGTGGGCGCTCGACCATCTCCTCGAACACGGCGGTTCGGCCTATCTTCCCGAAAGCCTCGCCGCTTCCCACCGTGCCGCCGGCAGATTGTATCCGGTGGCCGCCGCGCCGGCCTTCACCCGCACCGCCTATCTGATCACAAATGATGCGGCGGCGGCCAACTGGCCGTGGCTGCCGGATCTGGTGCAGCGGCCGTCCGAGTAAGCCCGTCGGCAGTCTGACGGCACCCCCAAGACTCATACAGGCAACCTCCTCGAATCGGCGCCGGCTGCTTGTGTCGCACGGCGTGACTCCGCCTGTGCGATGCGCACCTCGACAACAAAAAAGGGAACCGAACGGTCTCCAGTCCTGACTAACGAACAGGAGCACATGTGAAGCATGTCTTCGATGATGTTCGATTTTTAACAGAAGAGAAGTTGACAGGAGACCACAGATGTTAAAGAAAAATCACACCAAAAATGTGACGAGATCACTGCGTTGTGCGGTGGTTGCGGCGCTAGCGGCGATCACGTTGACCGCCGGAGGTGCTCAAAGCGCAAACGCTTATGAGAGCGTGCTGGCTCCGGGCGATTCCATCGTCACGGGGTTCTCCGGGATCCAGCCTCCGAACGCGCCCGCAGGGCCGAATGGTGGCCCGGCGGACGGTTACTTCATTGATCTTGACGGATCGTCGGTTCGGATCCTTTCCCTGAGGAGCCTCGACAGGGCGCCTGAAGGTGCGTTGGCGAGCCCTGCCGGCAAACACCGGGTAACGGCCCGTGAGGTCGGGCAGGTGTTCGCCATTGCGCTCGATGACGGGCATGGCGAGGCGGTGCCTTACATCTATTTCGGCGCAACGTCCTACTTCGGTCTGGAGATCGTCGTTCCCGACCCCAGCGGCAACGGCACGCTCAAGCGCGTGAAGATCGGTCATCCCGACGCCCGGTGGATGCCGGGTCAGTTTGGGGAAGACGGCAATCCGGGCGCGATCTGGCGGGTCAACGGCAATACCGGCGAGGTCACGCTTTTCGCCTCATTGCCGGAGAACAGCGGTCCCGGCATCGGCGATATTGTCTTCGACAAGGAGACGGGCCAGTTCTTCGTGTCGGATCTCGATACCGGCCGAATCTATCGCATTGGCCGGGACGGGACGATCATCGACAGTTTCGACCATGGGATTGACGGCCGGCCGGATGCCGGTCTCGCCGAGATTGAAGATGACGGCCGCATCGCCGACATCAAAAGCACCACGTTCAATGGTGCCGACCCCGCCACCTGGGGCTACACCCAGAAGCATCGCCGGATCGCCGGCATGGCGGTTCGCGATGGCCGGCTCTACTACGCCGTGGCCGACGGTCCGCAGGTCTGGTCGGTTGGAGTCGCGGAAGACGGCCGATTTACCGGCGAGGCCCGACTGGAGTTCAATGTCGGAATAATGCCCGGCGCCGGCCCGGTCACGGACATGGCGTTCGACCGGTCGGGACGGCTCTATCTCGCCCAGCGTGGCGAACAGCGCGCCGGCGATGACTATTCGCGCTTTGCCGAAGCCGGCAAATCGTCTGTCGTCAGATTCAGTCTCGACACTTCCGACGAGGACGGGGCCGGTCCGGTCTGGGTGAAAGATGGTGACGGCTATGCCATTGGCGCGGACACCGGCGATCAGTCCAACGGCGGCATTGCCCTCGGATTTGGTCATGATGACACCGGTGAGCTTCTGACCGATAAGCCGGACGCCATGGTGTGGACCACGGGAGACCGGCTGCGTTCGGGCGATCCGTCGGACGGCGTCACAGATGTGAACGGTCTCCAGGGCAATGACGTTTCCCTGCTGCGGCCGCTGCATGATGCAACGAAGCAGTCCTACTTCGTCGACTATGACGGACTGCTCGGCGACGGGCCGAAGGCCGGCCCGATGGGCGATGTTGAAATCTGGCAGCCGATTGAGGAGACGGTCGCATTGGTCGACGAAGCTGCCCCTGCAGTTCAGGAGGACCTGCAGTATCCGCTCGGGTTTGAGCCGCCGGGGGACATACCGCCCAGCGACGTGCCGACGGATTACGTGCCGCCGGAGTTTCCCTTCAGAACCAACCTGAAGTTGACCAAGCGCGCAGTGTTCAAGAACTGCACGCCGTTTGCGGCCGGGTATAAGTGCAAGTTCAAGATCCGTGTCAGGAACACCGGACCGGACACCTACATCGGGCCGATCCGGATCTCCGACCGGCTGGTCAATCCCGCCGGCGCGACCCTTGGCTTCAGCGCTTCGCCCAACTGGAACTGCTGGACGGTCGGTGCCGCCGACTATCACTGCCGGCGCCAGGTGGTGCTGCCCGCAGGCGCCAGCGTCAGCCTCACGGCAATGGCCCTCGTGCCGGTTGGCTTCGAGCGTTGCCGCCTGATGAATGTCGCAAAGATCCGCCGGGCGCCTGGCGGTTCCAGGTGGAACACCAATCCGTCGGACGACCGCGACACAGCCGTGGTCAGGATTCCGAGTGGCGATTGCACACCGGAAACGGAGGAAGGTCCGCCGGATGTGGACTACGAGCCGATACCGCGAAACACCAATCTCAAGATCGAGAAGGAGTTCATCAACAACGATCCGGGGGGCGCCAGCTATCATTGGGGCACCCGGTGGTTGATAACGGTGACCAATACGGGTCCGGGAAGTTTCAACGATGTCATCAAATTCGATGAGATCTTTCCCACCGGCGCCGTTCTGGTGTCCGGAAGCTCGGACCTGATCTGCAGTGGCTCACGATGCGAGTCGGACGGCGCCGTGTCCCTGAGCGCTGATCCCGCGAGCGGAAACTTCAAGCGTTACAATGTTCTCTTGTACGGTTCGGCCGTGCTGGCGCGACAGCTCAATTGCCGGATCACCAACAAGGTGACGATTGTCTCCCCTGTGGGGTTTCCGATCATGAACACGGATTCGAGCGACGACAGTGCGACCGATGTTGCCACGTTGCCTTCCGAGTTCTGCAAATGGGACAAGCTTACTCCCACCCGAGTGCCGGAGCAGGACGACATCACGTCGTCGCCGACGCCTGATTGCAAGCCCGGTTACACGCTGACCCATGGCGAGTGCCTGCCCAAGGCGGTTCATTGCCCGGGCGGCCTCCAGAAGGTCAAGGCCACCCGCGTCGGCGCCCTGCGCAACAACGGCTGGACCGTCCGGCGTGTCCACCAGAATGGCCAGACGCTGTGGTGCGGCAAGCCGGGTAAGAAACCCCAGCATTCATGCCGCAAGGGCTGGAAGCAGGTCGCATCGAAGGGCCGCGTTCCGCAAGGGTGGCGCAGCTACAGTGTTGGCCACGGCGGTGCCAGGATCTGGTGTGTCCGCAAGGCCGACAAGCCGGTGCAGAAATGCACGCGCCCGGCGCGCTGGAACGGCAAGACATGTGTGTGCCCCGGTCATAGCACATGGAACGGCAAGCGCTGTGTCAAGCCGAAGACCAAGTCGCAGAAAACCACCACGCAAAAGACCACGACGCAGAAACGGTGCAAGCGCGGCTTCGTCGGGCATCCGCCGAACTGCCGCAAGGCAACCACGTCGAAGCGCCGTCACCAGCGGACCAGGTCGCAGCGTGGACGCAAGTAGCGGCTATCGCCTGATCTCTGCGGCTATTGCTGAGTAAACACCAAGACGGGCCGGACGCCGAATGCGTCCGGCCCTTCACGTTCTTGTGTAGCAGACGGTGTCGATAGATTATCGTTTCAAGTCTGGCCGCACCTCAGCAGTCAAGGGTCTGCGCCCGGCCAGCAGCAATCCATAGATACTCGCGACAACAATCATCAGCGCAATGATCTGGTATGTCTCCACCGCGTCGCCGAGAAACAGGACGGCGAAAACCGTCGTCAGGACCGGCGCGGGGGCGGCAATGGAACTGGCCAGCGACACATCGATGTACCTGACCGCATAGAACCAGCAGATCAGTTCGACGTAATAGACGAGGCCCATGAGGGCCGCGAATTTCTGGAATTCGAAACTGGCCGCCTGCTGCGAAAGCACGTTCGTGCCCTCCACCGCGACCAGGACGATGAACAGAAACACGGTTGAGACGATCACCCGGAAAAACGTCACCTGGATCGGCGTGATCGGGGTTGTGTCGAGCACCTCCTTGATGATGACATGGGCGACGCTCCATAGGAACGGAATGGACAAGGCAAAGACTGACCATCCGGAGAACCCGTCGATCCGCCAGGTCCCGCTTGTCGCCAGGAAGTAGAGCGCGACCAGCAGAAGAGAGACGAAGAACAGCTCGGAAGGGCTCTTTCGTCGCTTGAGGAAAATCGATTCCCAGAGGATCGCGAACAGCGGGTAGGCCTGGATCGCAACCGCCGCGCTGATTGCACCGGCCTTCTCCTCAGCCAGAACGTAGGCGTAGGTCGACAGGCCGAAAATGGCACCGGTCACCAGGATGATTGCAATGGTCCTCCGCCTGGTCCGGGTCGGGAGTTTTGCCTCGAATATTCCCTTGTTATGCGAGGCCAGTTCGGTGAACAGGCTGGGGAGCGAAAACAAAAGCTGCCAGGCCGACAGGAAGAACGCGAAACCGAGGGCGTCGAACTCAGCCGGCCGGCTGTTCGATATGATCGGCATGACGCCCAGAATGAACAGGCACAGAAAGGCGAGGGGGACGCCGGTGCCGGCGGTCTTGTGTTTCACCTTGAATACTCCGGTAAACGCGCCGGGGACAGCCGGCGGTCAAGGCACATTTCGATACAAATTGTATTGAATGTTCTTTGATATCAATCTAAACATTGTTCTCATGACAATATGGCGGCCAGATCTGTCCTCGAAATCGGGCCCGAAATACCGGCAGATCGCAGACGCAATGGGAGAGTGCATCGCGGACGGCCGGCTGGCCGCCGGCGACCGCCTGCCGGCGCAGCGAGATCTTGCCTATGATTTGAGGTTGTCCCTCAACACCGTGAGCCGGGCCTATGCCGATGCCACCGAGCGGGGCTTCATACATGGCGAAGTCGGCCGCGGGACCTATGTGCGCGTGGCCGGCCCGCTGCCCCCGCACGACGATTATGCGCGGCTGACGCGCCAGGCGACCGGGGTGATCGATTTTTCCCTCAACCTGCCCGCGCCCGGTGAAAGCGCGACGGCCCTGTCGGATACGCTGGCGGAGCTGAAATCGTCACACCGGCTCGCGTCTTTCCTCGACTATCAGATCGAGAACGACCAGAGCCGGCACGCCGTGTCCGCGGCGCGCTGGCTGGAGCGCGTCGGCCTCAAGGCGGACCCCCGCGGCATTGTACTGACCTGTGGTGCGCAGCATGGCCTTATGGTCGCGATGCTTGCGACGCTGCGCCCGGGCGACGTGCTGCTCACTGAAGCGCTCACCTATGCGCCCGTGAAGGCCATCGCACAGCACCTAAACTTCAAGATTGTCCCCGTCGCCATGGACGAAGGCGGGCTGGCGCCGGCGGCGCTGGACGCGGCGTGTAGGGCGACGGCGGCAAGAACGCTTTACTGCCTGCCGACCCTGCACACGCCGTTGACCACGACAATGGATGACGGCCGCAGGCGGGACATCGCGGCGGTCGCCCGCAAGCATGACCTTCAGATCATCGAGGATGATGTGTTCGGGTGCCTTCCCCGCCACCGGCCAAAGCCTCTTGCCCACTATGCGCCCGAACGCACGATCTACATCACCAGCGTCTCCAAGAG
>JAJFHL010000280.1 GCA_021775615.1 Hyphomicrobiales bacterium | reverse complement strand
CGGCGATCTGTGGGAGGTCGCGCCGGCATGCCGCGACATTGCCCGTACGCTCTCAGCCCGGCTGGCGGCGGCTGGCGGCGCGGCCCTGATCATCGATTATGGGCACCTGGCGTCCGGCTTCGGCGACACCGTGCAGGCGGTCAAGGCACACGAGATGGTGGCCGTTACCCATGAGCCCGGCGAGGTCGACCTGACGGCCCATGTCGACTTTGAAGATCTTGGACGGGCTCTTGGCGATGGCGGCGCGGTCACCTGGCCGGGCATGACACAGGGGGCATTCCTGCTCGCCATGGGTATCGAGGCGAGGGCGGAAATCCTCAAAGGCAACGCCCCCACGGCGGCCACCCGCGACATCGAAAGCGCGCTCGCCCGGCTTACACATTGTGATCAGATGGGAAACCTGTTTAAGGTGTGCGCCGCCGCCGGCCCGGGCATGCGGCCGCCTTATCCATTCGGTGAGACGCAGCCATGATCGAAGCGCATAATCTGATCAAGAACCCCGACATCCGGCATGGGTTCTTCACGCGCGAGGGCGGCTATTCGGGCGGCGACTATTCCGGCCTCAACTGCATCTACGGCACCGGCGATGATCCCGGTACCGTGCGGCGCAACCGGGCGCACATTGCAGCCGCGCTCGGCATCGAACCGGAACGTTTGGTCACCCCCTATCAGCACCACAGCGCCGACGTTGTGGTCGTCGATGAGGCCTGGACCCGCGAGAATGCTCCCAAGGCCGATGGCCTTGTCAGCGCGCGGCAGGGCGTTGCCATCGGCATCACTACGGCCGACTGTGCGCCGGTTCTGTTTGCGGACGTCAAGGCACAGGTGATCGGTGCGGCCCACGCCGGCTGGCGCGGGGCGATCGGCGGCGTTACCGATCAGGTTGTGATCGAAATGGAACGGCTGGGTGCGGAGCGTTCCAGTATCGCGGCTGCAATCGGACCTACCATCTCGGGCAGAAACTATGAAGTCGGTCCCGAATTCCACCAGCAGTTCATGGATGTGGACAGCACCAACGCCCGCTTCTTTTCGCCGTCGCAACGCGATGGGCATTTCATGTTCGACCTGCCCGCCTATCTGATGCACCGCCTCGAGAAGGCGGAACTGGGTTCGATAGAGCGTACCGGCCAGTGCACCTACGCGGATGATGCGCGGTTTCACAGTTACCGGCGGGCGACCCACAATGGCAGGAAAAATTACGGCGGCCAGATCTCGGCGATCACGCTCGGCCCCGATGCATTTCTCAGGGAGGCATGACGCAGATGGCGTTGCATTTCGAACGGGACGAATACCAGACACGTATCGACAACACCTGCGCCGCGATGGCGCGTGACGGGCTCGACGGGCTGATGATGTTCGCCCAGGAGAGCATGTATTACCTGACCGGCTACGACACGTTCGGCTTCTGCTTCTTTCAGTGTCTCTATCTCAGGGCGGACGGCGCCATTGCCTTGCTCACCCGGCTGCCCGACCTGCGCCAGGCGCAGCACACGTCAATCCTCGACGATATCCGGATCTGGACCGATGAAGGCGGGGCGCGGCCGGAAAACCAGTTGCGCGACATGCTGGACAGCCTGGGCGCGAAGGGAAAACGTCTCGGTATCGAGTATGACACCTGCGGCCTGACAGCGGCGAACGGCAAGGCGATAGACGGCGCGCTGGACGGGTTCTGCACCCTGGAAGACGCCTCCAACCTGGTCAACCGGATCCGGGTGGTAAAGAGCGCGGCGGAGCTTGCCTATGTGCGCAGGGCCGGAGAGCTGGGCGACGCGTCGCTTCAGGCCGGTCTTGATGTGATCGCCGGGGGCGCCGACGAGGGCGAAATTCTCGCCGCCATGCAGGGCGCGGTGTTTGCCGGTGGAGGAGACTACCCGGGCAACGAATTCATCATCGGATCAGGTCCCGATGCCCTGCTGTGCCGCTACAAATCAGGCCGCCGCAAGCTGTCCGACACCGACCAACTCACCTTGGAATTCGCCGGCGTCTACCGGCACTATCACGCCGCCCTGATGCACACGGTCATCATCGGCGAGCCGGACCCGCTGCATGTCACGATGTTTGCCGCGGCGAAGGATGCTCTGGCGGCGGTGGAAGAATGCCTGCGGCCGGGCAGGACGGCAGGCGACGTTTTCGATGCCCATGCCCGGGTGATGGACGATGCCGGCCTGCAGCCGCACAGGATGAACGCTTGCGGATATTCTCTCGGCGCAACATTCACCCCATGCTGGATGGACCGGCCGATGTTCTATCACGGCAATGAGTGGGAGATCGTCGCAGGCGCCGTGTTCTTCGCGCACATGATCTTGATGGACTCAGACAGCGGCAAGGCGATGAACCTTGGGCGCACCTATATCGTCACCGATGGAGCGCCGGAATCCCTCGCGCAGCACCCGTTGGAGCTGCTGGTGAAATGATTCATTAACCATAAGCTGTTGTAACGGGTGTGGACCGAGTCCGTCGCTCTGTGGAGCGGCTGTTGTGTACGTCCACTGGATGCTCGCTATCGACAGGTGTTCGTTGTAGTCTGAGCGTCCTTTGGCAAGTGCCCCTTTGAGTCAGAGGGGAGGGGTTTAATGCAGCAATTCCTGCGGCTGTTTCGTTTCAGTGCGTGCCTCTTTCTGGCAGCCGTCCTGCTTGCTGCCTGCTCCGGCATTCCCAAGCCTTTTTCCCGGGACAAGGGCTGGTTCAACACCTCCGACCCCGACGCCCCGCCGGTCACCATTTCCAGCATTGACGGTGCTCCGAAGACGAGCGTCGACCGGATCGCCAGCCAGCTCTACACCGAATCGAAACGCCGCGGTTTCAACACGACCGTGGGCGGTAATTCAAGAAGCGCGATCACCATGAAGGGCCACCTCACGGCGGCGCCGACGGCGAAGGGCACGACGGTGATTTACGTCTGGGACGTGACCAGTCCGGACGGCACCCAGAAGCACCGGATCAGCGGCGAGGAAACGATCCCGGGCGGGGACACATTCGCCGATCCGTGGGCCGCCGTCGATGACAGCGCGATGCAGCGCATCGCGGCCGACACGACGCAGGAACTGTCACTGTTTATCTCCAAGCTCGGGTTTGACGCGCGGATGGCGAGCGTGCCGCCGCCGGCATCGATGCTTTCCGATCAGGCGGATTCCATCCAGACCGCATCCATCACCAACACGCTGCATTCTCCCATAGAACCGGCCGCCGCCACGCCTCCCGCCGATCAAACGGCCGCGGCGCCCGATCCCGCCGACAAACGCAAGCCGGAAGGCAAGCCGACCAAACGGGCGAACGCGATTGCCGTTCCCCTTGTTGTCGGCGCCAAGGGCAACGGCAACGTGGAACTCGCCTCGGCAATGCGCCGCGCGATGGCCGTCGCCGGGGTGCCGGTCATAAAGAAGCACCGCAAGGGCGCCATCACGGTGGCCGGAACGGTCAAGCTGAGCCCGGCGGTCGGGAGCCGGCAGACGGTCGAACTCGCCTGGCGGGTGATTGACGCAAAGGGCGAGGAACTGGGCGTCATATCGCAGAAGAACCAGATCCCCGCGGGCAGTCTCGACAAGGGCTGGGGTCAGACCGCCCAACTCGCCGCGCAGGCCGCAGCCGGCGGTATCTTCAAGCTGCTCAGCAACGTGCAGTAGGTCCGCCAAGGCGGGCGCATCAGCTTCAGCGGCGCTCACCGTCTTGCGTGGTTGCGTTCACACCATGAAATGGTATCTGCCTGAACACCCGATCCATCCGCTTTCGCCGGGCAGTCGATATTTGCTTTGCTGATGAGGGT
Organism: Hyphomicrobiales bacterium; assembly: GCA_021775615.1. Classification (GTDB taxonomy): domain Bacteria; phylum Pseudomonadota; class Alphaproteobacteria; order Rhizobiales; family JAJFHB01; genus JAJFHM01. Next base: position 3,639 of record JAJFHL010000280.1, on the reverse strand, counting down.
ATTAATCCGCGCGCAGGGCGAAAGTCCTGTGGATACACTGGTTTACATAACCCGGGGGCACTGTTACAAAGCCGCCGGTTGATTGCCTTTTTTGGCGCATCCGCCGTTCCGAGGGGGGAATAGAGGCTTGGCGAAATGAAGCTTGTCTCTGGAAACAGCAACCGTCCGCTCGCGGAAGCGATAGCGGCCTATCTGAACATACCCTTGGCCAAGTGCCTCGTGCGCCGGTTTGCGGACATGGAGGTGTTCGTCGAAATCGAAGAGAACGTGCGCGGTGAGGACGTCTTTGTGGTCCAGCCGACATCGTTCCCGGCGAACGACCACCTGATGGAACTCCTGATCATCATCGATGCGCTCAAGCGTGCATCGGCCGACCGGATCACTGCGGTGCTGCCGTATTACGGCTATGCCCGGCAGGACCGTAAACCCGGCCCGCGCACCCCGATTTCCGCCAAACTCGTGGCGGACCTGATCACCCGCGCCGGGGCCGACCGGGTGCTGACACTCGATCTTCATGCCGGGCAGATCCAGGGCTTCTTTGACATTCCGACGGACAATCTTTTCTCCGCACCGGCCATGGTGCGCGACATCAAGGACAACTTCGACCTCAACAACGTTCTGGTGGTGTCGCCGGATGTTGGCGGCGTGGTGCGCGCGCGGGGCCTCGCCAAGCGCATCGGAGCGCCGCTTGCCATCGTCGACAAGCGGCGCGAACGGGCCGGTGAGTCGGAAGTCATGAACATTATCGGCGAGGTCGACGGCATGTCGTGCATTCTGGTTGACGATATCGTTGATTCAGGCGGCACCCTGTGCAATGCCGCGGACGCGCTCCTGGAAAAGGGCGCAACGGATGTTTCGGCCTACATCACCCATGGTGTGCTCTCGGGTGGCGCGGTGGCGCGGATCACCTCATCGCAATTGAAGGCGCTGGTGGTGACCGATTCGATCCAGGCAACCGAAGCGGTTCGTGTGTCACGCAACATCCGGGTGCTGTCGGTTGCACCCTTGCTCGGCGAAGCCATCGGCCGTACCTCGCGCGCCGAATCGGTGTCAAGCCTGTTTCACTGACCACGCTTCCGACCTGGTTCGATTGTGATGGCTCCGAAAAGGGGTGATACACTCCCGGTCTGATCAGGACGCAAGGTGAGCTATGCCGGACATCCATCCCATCACCGGAACCATCGGTGCTGAAATCGTCGGTGTCGACCTGAAGGCGCCGATCGGCGATGCGATTGCCGATACGTTGCGCTCCGCATTATGGGCGCATCAGGTGATCGTGCTGCGTGACCAGCATCTTGATATTGCCGCTCAGAAACGGCTGACGTCGGTGTTCGGTGACATCATGCAGCTGCCCTATGTCGAGCCGGTCGAAAACGACCCCGAGGTCATCGCGGTCCTGAAGGAGGCGAGTGAGCAGAAGGTCGGGGTTTTCGGCGGCGACTGGCATTCCGATTTCAGCTTTCTGGAAAATCCCCCGGAAGGCTCGGTGCTCAGCGCGGTCGAGGTGCCGGTCTATGGCGGTGACACGGTCTGGGCCAATCAGGCGGCGGCCTATGAGGCTTTGCCGGATGCGCTCAGAGAGATTGTTGATGGTCGCGATGCGGTCCATGTGGGCAAGCCCTACGGTGTCAAACATGCGCCGCCCGAAGAGGCCCGCACCGGGGGCTCCATACGCATGACGCGCGGCGACCCGGACGCCGACCGGGAAATCAGGCACCCGTGCGTCGTTACGCACCCGGGCAGCGGGACAAAAGCATTGTTCCTCAATCCGATCTATACGACACGGCTGGACGCGATGAGCGAAGAGGAAAGCGCACCGATCCTCGAGGCGCTCTACAAACATGCCGTCCGTCCCGACTTCTGCTGCCGTTTGCGCTGGACGCCAGGCACGGTCGCCGTGTGGGACAACCGCATGACAATGCACTATGCGGTGAACGACTATGATGGGACGCGACGGTTGCTCTACCGCACGACTTTTTCCGGCGCACCGCCGGCGTAAGCCCCATTGTCTTTCATGCCAGTGATGTGTATAAGCGCCGCGGGTTCGCCTGCGCCGTTCACCCCTGGAGGAAGCGGAGGCGCGCCCTGATCCCAAAATCTCAGGAGTTCCAGTCATGGCTGATGTATTGGTGTTGAACGCCAAGGCGCGCGATGGGGTAGGCAAGGGGGCCGCCCGAGCAGCACGCCGCGAGGGCCTCGTGCCCGGCGTTATTTACGGCGATAAGAAAGACCCCCAACCGATTTCCTTCGGACTGAACGATCTCGTTCTGCATATCAGGACGGGCCGTTTTCTGTCGACGCTCTACGATGTGGATGTCGATGGCACAAAGACGCGAGTGATCCCGAAAGACGTGCAGTTCGATCCGGTCAAGGACTTCCCGGTCCATGTCGATCTGCTGCGCCTCGGCAAGGGCGCGAAGATCAACGTCGAAATCCAGATGAACTTCATCAACGAAGAAGAGTCTCCGGGCCTGCGCGAAGGCGGCGTGCTCAACGTGGTGCGTTTCACTGTTGAGCTGCGATGCCCGGCCGATTCCATCCCGGAAGAGCTTATCGGCGACCTGACCGGCCTCGAACTGGGCGACTCGATCCATATTTCCGACGTGGCCCTGCCGGACGGCGTCGAACCCGTCATCACGGACCGCGACTTCACCATCGCCACGATCGCCGCACCGGCTGCCGAGATCGTCGAGGAAGAAGAAGAGGAAGAGGGCGACGAGCTGCTTGAAGGCGAAGAGGGCGAAGGCGAAGAAGGCGCCGAAGACGGTGGTGACGCCGGCGACGAAGACGCTTCGGAATAGCTTCAAGGGTTTGACCCCGACCACTTGCTTGAGGGCCGATACCCGAACGAATTGGTATTGCCATGATGCTTTTGGTCGGCCTGGGAAATCCGGGCGAGAAATATGCCGGTCACCGGCACAATGTCGGCTTCATGGCGGTGGATGAGATCATCCGCCGCCATGGGTTCGATGGTCCCCGGTTCAAATTTCAGGGTGAAGTCTGGGAAGGCCGGTTGGGATCCGAGAAAGTTCTCATCCTCAAGCCTTTGACCTTCATGAACGATTCCGGCCGTGCGATCGGCGAGGCCATGCGTTTCTACAAGATCGATCCGCAGGACGTTGTGGTGTTCCATGACGAACTCGATCTGGAAGCGGGCAAGCTTCGCGTCAAACTGGGCGGCGGTACCGCCGGCCATAACGGCCTGAAGTCGATCGGCGCCCATATCGGACCGGACTTCGTGCGGGTGCGCGTGGGCATCGGGCACCCGGGTCAGAAACACCAGGTGCTGACTTTCGTGCTGAAAGACTTCGCCAAGTCGGACCAAGAGTGGCTCGCTCCGCTGATCGATGCCATGGCCGAAAACGCCGACCTGCTCGCCGACGAGGATATTTCGCGGTTCGCCAACAAGGTGCACATCACCCGGTTCCCGGAAGCCACCGAAAAGAAAAGCAAGAAGGACGCCCCGGCCAAGGCGCCGGAGCCGGGCAACGACAAAAGTCAGGACAAACCGTAATGGGATTCAAATGTGGGATTGTCGGATTGCCCAATGTGGGCAAATCGACCCTGTTCAATGCGCTGACCCGCACCGCCGCGGCACAGGCGCAGAACTATCCATTCTGTACCATCGAGCCCAATGTG
>JAJFHL010000279.1 GCA_021775615.1 Hyphomicrobiales bacterium | reverse complement strand
CCGATCCCCAACCGCTTCGCAAGGGGCGCTGCAAAAACAGCTGCACCCAGGAAAAGAGCGATCAGGAACAGGTCCATTCAGTATCCGTTTCTAAAGCCTGAGGGCGGCAATGCCTGTGAAGGCGGCGTGGCCCGCTGGATTTGTCCAGATTGCCCCGCAGACGCACGCATTGTCGTCCTCAGGCCCTGGTGAGTCGCGAGGTGGTTGCAATCATACACGGAACCGTGGCCGGACAAAATCCGCAAAGGGCAGTTCGACGAGCAGATCCCGCACTTTAACGCGAGAATCCGAGGCAGGACTTCCGCTTCACTCCGGCCGGTCCAGCGCAACAGCGGCGACGCCGGCCCCGATCAGGACGGACCCGCCGGAGCGGTTCACCCATTTGAGCACTCGCGGGCTGCCGATCGCCGCCCGCGCCCCTCCGGCGACAAAGGCAAAGGCGGCGGCATTGAGCGTCGCCAGCACCAGGAAACTCACCTCCATGATGGCAAGCTGGATCACCAGCGGATCGCCCGCAGTAATGAACTGCGGCAGGAAAGCAACAAAGAACACAATGCTTTTCGGGTTGAGCGCGGTCACCACGAAGGCGTGGCCGAACATCGCTTTGTCCGACTTGGGCGCCGCGGCGCCATCGGCAGGCGTATCCGCCTTCGTGTCGGCAAGCCAAAGCCGGATGCCGAGATAGACCAGGTAGGCAGCGCCGATCCATTTCAGCACCGTGAACAGAAAGGCCGACGTCGCCAGCAAGACCCCGAGCCCGGCGAGCGATGCGGTCATCGCAACAAAATCGCCAAGCGCAACCCCGGCAACGGTCGGCACGGCAGCCCGCCTCCCCTGCCCCAGCGCATAGGTGATCACCAGCATGATCGTCGGCCCCGGAATGGCCAGCAACACAAACGACGCGGCACAAAATGCGAGCCAGATTTCGATGGGCATGGACGGTCTCCTTTTATCGCGCTCCGTCCGTAAAGACAGGTTGCGACTGGAATGTCAAACGCCTGAATAAAGTTTTCAGGGCACCCTCACCCGCCCTTGAAGGCCGGCTTCACCGCGAACCAGTCCTGGGTCTGCTCGTAGGCATACGATGCCCTCAACACTGTCGCGTCATCGAACATGCGCCCGACGATCTGCAGACCCGCCGGCAAACCCGCTTTGGTAAAGCCGCATGGGGCGCTGGCGGCAGGCTGTTGCGTCAGGTTGAACGGGAAGCTGAACGGCGTCCAGTTGGTCCACTTGCCGTGTTCGTCTTCGGTCGGCGAGAGCACGCCCGCCTCAAAGGCCGGAATCGGCAGGGTCGGGGTGAGCAAAAGGTCGTAACGCTCCATGAAACCACGCATATGGGCGCCGAGCTCGCCACGCCGCTGGTTGGCGGTCATGAAGTCGCGCAGGGTCATTTTCGCGCCCTGCTCGACGACCGAGGCGAGCCCGGGATCGAGCAGCGCCTTCTTCTCGTCGGGCAGTTCGCCCAGAAGATAGGTCGCACCTGCCCACCAGATGGTGCGGAATATCGGCATCGGGTCTTCAAAGCCGGGGTCGACCTCCTCTACATGGGCGCCAAGATCCTCGAACACCTTGACTGCCCGCGCCACCAGTTCGGCGATCTCCGGGTCCACATCGACATATCCAAGCGTCGGACTGTAGGCCACCTTCAGCCCTTTGATGCCGTCCCTGAGACCGGCGAGAAAGTCGATGCCGTCATAGGGGAGACTGGTCCAGTCGCGCGCGTCGGGACGCGATGTCACGTTGAGCATGACGGCGGCGTCCTCGACCGTGCGGGTCATCGGCCCGACATGGGCGACGGTGCCGAACGGGCTCAGGGGATAGGCCGGCACCCGGCCGAAGCTGGGTTTGATGCCATAGACGCCGGTGAAGCCGGCCGGGATGCGGATCGAACCGCCGCCATCAGTGCCGAAGGCGAGTTGTCCCATGCCGGCGGCAAGCGCCGCGGACGACCCACCGCTCGAGCCACCCGGTGTCTTTGACAGATCCCAAGGATTGCGCGTGATGCCGGAAACCGGGCAGTCGGTGACCCCCTTCCAGCCGAACTCAGGCGTCGTGGTCTTGCCCATGAAGACAGCGCCGTGCTCGCGCATACGCGCGACGCTTGGCGCGTCCTCGTCCCACGATTGATCGGGATCGACGGTCTTCGAGCCGCGCAGGGTCGGCCAGCCTTCGGTGAGAATGATATCCTTGACCAGCGTGGGCACCCCGTCGACCGCGCCGCACGGTTCGGCTTTCTGCCAGCGCGCTTCGCTGGCGCGGGCCTCGTCCAGCGCCCGCTCGCCGTCGACCAGAACAAACGCGTTGGTCAGGCCATCCTTGTCCTCAATGCGGGCAAGCGTGGCCTCGGCCACTTCCACCGGCGAGAAGGCGCCGGAACGATAGCCCTCCAGCAACCCGACTGCCGACATCCAAATGAATTCCTGCGCCATGGCCCGCGCGCCCTCCCAGATTGTGCTCGTCCGTGTTGATTGCCGCGCACCATAAGCGATGCGTTCGGCCCGAGGCCAGAAATCAGAGCTGTTTTCGCATGTTGGTCGCATCTAGAACGAGACCGCCCCGGGTCTCCCATTCCACCTCCTCTTCGGCCGTGTATCCGCGCGCCAGATAAAACAGCAGCCCTGAACGGGCGGCTCCGATGATCACGCTTTGATGGCCAGCCTCACCGATACGCCGCTCCGCCCGGCCGATAAAGGCGCTGGCAATGCCAAGACGGGCCCAGCCCGGATCGATGTAAAGACCCTTGATTTCGTTTCCGGCCACCGAACAGAACCCGATGACCGCGTCTGCAACATCGATCGCGACTTCGAAATACTCCGCCCCCTCGATCATCACCTTCGCATAGCCTTCGGGACGCAGTTTCGCCGCCCAACTCTCCACTTCGGCGCTTGTATAGGCCGAGACGCCGAGCTCCAGGATCGCGCGTACATGCACGTTCATGATCGCTTCGGCGTCACCCGGTAACGCCGGGCGAAACCTGAATGTTCTGTCGTTCACCGAACCTTGCACTTTAACCGGGTTCCAGCTTGTGGCTTGCGCACATTGGTGTCCGCCCTCATAGTTGCGCAAAACAAACAGGCCTTCAATCAAGGGCCAATGATTGGGAGTACGCGTAAGGTGTCCAAAAAGAAGAAGAGCATCGACATGCTTTACGGCTCGAAGGATGGCGAAAAGTCCTTCATGGGCCTTCCCCGCTGCAAGAACCTCGACAAGCTCGACGCGGACGTCGCCATCATCGGCGCGCCCTGCGCAACGCCTTACAAATCCGTCGGCCCCTATTGCAAGGACGCGCCCACCGCGATCCGCAAAGCCATCGGCTCTTATGCCGGGGCCATCGATCACATGGACTTCGATCTCGGCGGACCGCTGCTCGGCGACGGTTCGAAGAAGGTCGTCGACTGCGGCGACCTCGACTATGACGAGAAGGATGCGGCCGCCAACCGCAAGCGCATTCGCAAGGCGATCACAAAGATCGTCGAAGCGGATGCCGTTCCCATCGTCATCGGCGGCGACGACTCCATTCCGATTCCGGTCTTCCAGGCACTTGAAGGCCGCGGCCCCTTCACCATCCTGCAGATCGACGCTCATATCGACTGGCGCGACGAAACCGAAGGCGAACGCCTCGGGCTTTCCAGCACCATGCGCCGCGCCTCGGAAATGGACCACATCGAACGCATCATCCAGACCGGACAGCGCGCCGTCGGCAGCGCCCGGCCCGGCGACTTCGAAGACGCCCTTGCCTGGGGTGCTGAGTTCTTCGTGGCGCGCGACGTCTATATCAACGGCATCCAGCCGGTGCTGAAAGCCATTCCGAATGGCGCCAATGTGCTGATCTCACTCGACGTCGATGCCTTCGACCCCTCGATCGCACCAGGCGTGCTCGCCCGCGCACCGGGCGGCCTGTCCTATTGGCAGGTGGCGAACCTTATCCAGGGTGTTGCCAAGAAAGCCCGCATCGCCGGTTTCAACATCATCGAGATGGTGCCGGACCAGGACATCGACGGCCTCACCGCCCTGACTTCGGCGCGCACCGTATGCAATGTCATCGGCGCTTTGTGCCGGCAGGACTGACCGGGGCAAGGCATGCGGCGGTGGCTCTCAACGGCGTTCGTTCTGGCCGCGTGGACCGCGGCCACCAACGGCGCCGTGGCGGGCGATGTGACCGCCGGCCGCGAGGCGGCGCGCCAGCACTGCACCCGCTGCCACATCGTCGGTGATCTCAACACCATGAGCATCGGCTCGACCCCGTCGTTCCAGTACATGGTCAACAATCTCGACGACCACGAGGCCCGATTTTTGACCTTCTACACCCTTAGGCCGCACCCGGCCTTCGTCCGCATCGAAGGCATCCCTCCCCTGAACGACATCCCCTCCCCCATCGCGCCCATCGAAATGACGCTGCAACAGGTCGAAGACGTTGCCGCGTTTGCAGCAACTCTGAGAGAACAATGAGCAGCGAATTGATTTGCAGAACGCTCAAGCGCCAAAATAGTATCAGGCCGTTGGGTGGAGCGCGATCTCGCGCTGGGGGGAACTATGGCGAGAGTGTTACTTTTACTTGCAGCCTTCATTGTGACGCTGACCATTCATCGCCATGACGCAGCTGCGCAGGAAAGCTTGTTTGAGGCACTTCCGGATCAATTCGAGTTTAGACATAGAAAGTACTTTAGCTCGGAACATGCCGAGGCTCTGCGTGGGGCGGCTGAATCGAATGATCAGGAAAAGCTCAGACATGCCCTGGTCGCCGGCAGGGATGATCTCGATGCGAGGCTAAGGCGCGTTTCTTCCGCAGTTAGGCGGAACTCCCCGGAAATAGCCATCTTGCGCGTTGAGCTAGCTATACTATGGCTTTCAACGGTCTACTCTGCTCCAAGCACTGAAGAGAAGGAGGCCGCCTGGACGCAGTGGGAGGACCACCTGCAGTCAGCGATCGAGGTGCTGCTCAACGCAAGTCTCGATAAACAGGCGGCAGACTATCTCGTCTTTGCAGTCCTCCAAGCACAGCGCCTGTGGAGAGCCGATCTATATGAATGGCTGGCCTCGGCACTTGATCGGCATCGTGCCGCTTTCGGCGATGAACTACGCCAATGGCCCCTCTGGACGAAGCTAATAGAATTGCTGGATCAGGCCCGAAATGAAGAACTCATCGACGAACAGGAATTCAAAAAGACAAAAGAAGCAACCCTACGGAACCGATTGGCAGCGGCCAAAAACCTGGACTCTCCCAGATCGCGTCTCAGGGCACAACTCGACCTGATCACTCACCTCTCGGAGTTCAGCCCGGACAGCCGCGAGTTGTTGCCCATGGCCCGGGAGGTCTTTCCAACAGTGAAAGCCGTGCTCAAAAAAAGTCGCGAGGCCGCCAGAATTCCAGAACCGATCGGAATGTCACACGAGGCTCAGTATGCACTGTTCCTTTCTCCTGGTCATGGAGGGGACATCGATAGCCTCAGGCAGATTTTCCAGAACAGTGGCGACGTCGAGCTGGAGCGGGACGCGGAGTATCTCCTGTTCTACGCCAACGCCCTTAGTCCGGGACTGGAATCCGACATGATTCCCCTAGCGTTGACGTTCAACGCGATTTTGGAGGGCAAGTACAGGTTTCCCGATGACTACAACAACGTTCTGGAGTTGCTGGGTCGTTTTCGCGCCGGATGCGACACCGAATCGGACCTCGCAACCGCCTGCATACTCAAGATTGCAAGCCAGGCATATCGGTCCCTCGGTGCGGTTGCACCCGCACTGGAACTTGAGGCGGACAGAGCACGCGTGCTCGAAGAAGCAGATCAGGCGCATCTCAACGAAAAACTCAGCGCCTTTGTCTCGCTGGCCGAACTTGAATGGGACTATGGAACCGTGGCCGGGGCCGAAACCGCCCTGGAGAACGCCAGAGAGCTGGTCCAGCAACACCCGGAGACGCTGACGGATGCGATAGAAGCGAAAATTGAGTTGATCGCTGCCGAACTCGCAGACGCCGAGCTCAACGACTTGCGCTCAAGACAACATCTCGCACAAGCGATTAAGGCCACAAAAAAATTGACCGAACAACCAGACGTCGATGGTCAGGGTATTGAGCCGCGATTGATGGACATTTTCATAAAACACATTCGCGGCCAATTTTGCCCAACCTGCGGGGACGAATTTGGCGACTGGCTCAATACATACTACGGAAAGTGGATTAAGCGGCCGGAACACGCCTCCGTCAGCCTGAGCAATTTCGTTTACGGCCTCGTCGCCGTGAACCTGGGTTACCTCGACGCGCATCATATCGAGGACTGGAGGTCGGCCTATTTCGCCGAGTCCGCGAACAGCTACGCGAATTGGCGTGAGATCGTGGCAAACGCCCGCAAGGCGAGTGGCTACAATGGTCAAGAAAGGGCGCTGTTCGAACTCCTGGCGTTGATGGAGCAACCCGTCAACAGTGAAAATATGCTGGATAGAAACCTTGAGCTGGCACAGTTTCTTAAAGAAACGAACTTCGAACGAAAAATTGCGCTAGGGCGCGATTTGTACACTTCTTCGTATGAGTACTCTTACGGCCAGTTTGGTGGCGACGCTTCCTTCATTGAGGACATGTTGGTGTATTCGATTGTGCTGGAGGAGCTGGAGTACAAAGTTTCTTCGAGAGCCGTTTTGGCAATCCTCTTGGACATTGTTGCAACGTCCTATTACGGCAAAGAAACATTTGAACTGGAGGACGCACGTGCCCAGACACGAGACATGGCCCCCACGTTCGTTGCAATCTTCACTCGCCTGGCCCGACTTGCCCTGACAGCCAAAGACCACGCTGCAGCAGAAAGATATTTGAACTGGGCATCTTCGACCGCCTCTGAAGAACTGGAACGCGAATGGGCGGCGGGGAGTATCCGAGCCACATTGGCGTTCAGAAACATGGGTGCGGCTCTGCAGCAAATTGCCGACATGCGTTTCAAAATTGCCGAAATCAGAGCGTCGGGAGACAAATCAACACTGCACGCACAGGCTTTTTTGGACTTGCAGCTGGCAATGCTGACGGAGACGGCACTCACGATCCTCTCTGCCACACGCAGACGCGCCACCTCGTCGCCCGAACTCGCTGAAACACTGAATCAGCGCGACATCACAAGTCAGAAAATCGACAATCTTGACCGGATCCTCGAAATCAATTTGCTGAGCAGGCGCGGGATCGAAGGAGAAGTCGAACGGCTCCGCCGCCAAAGGTCTGATTTGTCGACTCAGATCTCCAACGAAATCAAGATTGTCGAAGATTTCAGCTCTATCAAGTCCGTTGAACTGGACGAGCTTAGGGGCATCATTCGGAAGGACGAAGCTGTTGTTCTGCTCCATCCAACTGGGAACGTTGTACACGCGATGTTGGTGGACAGACACGACGCAACTGTCAGCTGGACCGCGCAGCTATCCGATAACGAAATTGAACGCCGCCTCATCAACATCCGCGCAGGCATCGACCTGAACCGTCTTCGAGGGGCATTCTCGGCAGAACCGCAGGCACGGGTGAATTTTCCGTTTTCTGATGTCCATCAGCTCTATCAGAAGATATTCGGGCCCGTACATTCGCGGCTGAAGGCCGTGAAAAGGCTGGTGATCATCGCCGATGGCAAACTACAAGCGCTACCTTTCGCCGTTCTCACGACCTCAAAGCCATCACACGAACCGGTAAATGTGAATGACTTCCGCAATGCCGACATAAACTGGCTGATCGAACAAAACGCATTGGCCTTTCTGCCTTCCGTACGTGCACTGGTTGCCCAGAGAAAAAATGTCGACCTCAAAGGCGCACGCTTCAGCTTCCTCGGTGTCGGCAATCCGGTTCTTAAGGGCGGTGGATCGAACAGCAGAAACGCTGACGCTGCCACAATATTTGGCCGCAATGGTCTTGCCGATGTTGGCGCGTTGTCTGACTTGGAACCCCTGCCCGAAACAGAGGCTGAGCTGAGGACCATCGCCGGCACCCTCAACGCGAAGGAGGGAGATCTCCTGCTCGGAGCGCGGGCAAACGAAACCAACGTTAAGGCGCACCGTCTGGGCGACTACCGGATCATCGCGTTCGCGACGCACGGGTTGCTTGCAAGCAACGGGATTCACGGTTCGGGCGAACCCGGTTTGGTACTAACTCCTCCCGACAATCCGACCGACCAGGATGACGGCTTGCTGACCCTGTCCGAAATCATGCAGCTGAATCTGAATGCCGATCTCGTGATTCTTTCCGCTTGTGATACCGCCTCTTCGGACGGACGACCGCGCGCCGGCGGCTTGTCCGGTCTGGCCAGGGGATTCTTTGCGGCAGGGGCCCGAAGCATAATGGTCACACACTGGTCAATACCATCGCTGCCCGCAGTGGATATCACCACGACCATGGTGGCCGCACGAAGTGCAAATCCATCTCTTGACTGGGCTTCCGCGCTTCAGCGGGCCCAAGTCGCCCTTATCAAGAACTCCGGCCCGGCGCACTTCTCGCACCCGGCAAACTGGGGCGCTTTCATGATTGTTGGCGTGCTTGCAGAGCGCTGATCTGCTGCAGTAACCGCACACCTGCCCCCCACCCATTCATCTACATGAACCGCAGATGAATAGGGCATTCAGGTTTGGTTCCGGCTCCATGTGCCAGTCTGGCGGCCATGGAGGATGCAGACGATGCGCACCATTACGCTCAAGCAAGTACACATCATGGCAGTGACATTTGCAGCCCTTGTGCCTTTGCTAATGGCTGTTGCGATCACCGCGGTCACGCCCTCCGGCACGATTTCACCTCAGGCCGGCGATGTCACACCGGCATGGGATGAGGAGAACCGCACGGACGAGCGGCGGTTCATAGCTTCCAACAAATACAGAACGTGGCGGCACCTGTCGGAGTAGGCCAGCGCCGAACTCAAAATTCAGGTTCTGACACGCCCGGACGCGGGTTGCACCAAACTGCCGGCATCTATTTCCGCCCCCCTCTCGGATGTCGGTTTCCCGGACGGTGCTTCCCGCGTCCGACTTGTTTCCACTCCCTTTTGCAGGCTGCGCCCTTTTGGCACTGGCACAGCGGGCGGCCATGGTGTACGAAGCGCGGCAATTTGCGCACCCCCATTCCAGTCATGTGATGCCCAAGCGGACAGACATCAAATCCATCCTGATCATCGGCGCCGGGCCGATTGTTATCGGCCAGGCGTGCGAATTCGACTATTCCGGCACCCAGGCCTGCAAGGCGCTCAAGGCGGAAGGCTACCGAATCATCCTGGTCAATTCCAATCCGGCGACCATCATGACCGATCCGGACCTCGCCCACGCCACCTACATCGAGCCGATCACTCCTGAAATCGTCGCCCAGATCATCGAGCGCGAACGCCCCGACGCCCTGCTCCCGACCATGGGCGGCCAGACCGCCCTCAACACCGCGCTGTCGCTCAACCGCGACGGCATCCTGGAGCGTTTCGGGGTTCAGATGATCGGCGCCCAGGCGCATGTCATCGACAAGGCGGAAGACCGCGAACTGTTCCGCATCGCCATGCAGGACATCGGTCTCGATGTGCCAATCGCGCGCCTCGCCAACGCCACCGCGCTCAAGGCGGACGATCGGGCGCTGCACGACAACATGATCGATGAGGTTCAGGGCAACGGCGCCGGCGAAGAGGAGCGTCGCGCCCGTGTCGACGCCCTCAATGCGAAATGGCGCGAAGGCGAGCACGACCGCAAGGAGCGCTATCGCAACAAAGCCATGAGCGAGGCTTTTGACGCGCTGGTTCATACCGGCCTGCCAGCCATCATCCGGCCCTCCTTTACCCTCGGCGGCACCGGCGGCGGCGCCGCCTTCAACCGCGAAGAATTCTTCGAAATCGTCAATGGCGGCCTCGAAGCCTCGCCCACAACCGAAGTTCTGGTCGAAGAATCGGTGCTCGGGTGGAAGGAGTTCGAGATGGAGGTTGTCCGCGACAATGACGACAACTGCATCATCATCTGCTCCATCGAGAACATCGACCCCATGGGCATCCATACCGGCGATTCGATCACCGTCGCGCCGGCGCTGACCCTGACCGACAAGGACTTCCAGCGCATGCGCGATGCCTCGCTGCAGGTGCTGCGCGAGATCGGCGTTGAAACCGGGGGCTCGAACGTGCAGTTCGCGGTCGATCCTGAAGACGGCCGCATGGTGGTGATCGAGATGAACCCGCGGGTCTCGCGCTCCTCGGCGCTGGCCTCCAAGGCAACCGGGTTCCCGATCGCCAAGGTCGCCGCCCGCCTCGCGGTCGGCTACACCCTCGACGAACTCGACAACGACATCACAGGAGGCGTAACGCCGGCCTCGTTCGAACCGACCATCGACTATGTCGTCACCAAGGTGCCGCGCTTCGCCTTCGAAAAGTTCCCCGGCGCAAAGCCGGTACTGACCACTTCGATGAAATCGGTCGGCGAAGCCATGGCCATTGGCCGGACTTTCCAGGAATCGCTGCAAAAGTCGTTCCGGTCCCTCGAGACCGGCCTCACCGGCTTCAACGAGATCGAGATCGAGGGGCTTGGCCAGGACGACGACAAGAACGCGGTGCGGGCCGCCCTGTCGGCGCCGACCCCGGACCGGCTGTTGAAGGTGGCGCAGGCCCTGCGGCACGGCGCCCGGTGCGACGAAATCCACGCCTGTTGCAAGATCGACCCATGGTTCATCGAGCAGATCGACGGCATCGTCCAGATGGAGGCGCGGGTCGTCGAGCACGGGCTTCCCGACGACGCCCATAACCTGCGCCAGCTCAAGGCCATGGGCTTTTCCGATCCCAGGCTTGCAGAGCTCGCCGGTATGACTGCAGCCGAAGTGGCGGCCAAACGCCAGGCTCTGGGCGTACGGCCGGTGTACAAGCGCATCGACACCTGCGCAGCCGAATTCGCGACGCCGACAGCCTACATGTACTCGACCTACGAGACCGGACTGGCCGACGATGACGGCAACGAAATCGCGCCCAGCGACAAGAAGAAGATCGTTATCCTCGGCTGCGGGCCGAACCGCATCGGTCAGGGCATTGAGTTCGACTATTGCTGTTGTCATGCCGCATTCGCCCTGTCGGATGCCGGCTTCGAAACCATCATGATCAACTGCAATCCGGAGACGGTGTCCACCGACTACGACACCTCCGACCGGCTCTATTTCGAGCCGTTGACGGCGGAAGACGTGCTGGAGGTCATTCATGCCGAGCAGCAGAACGGTGAGCTTCTCGGCGTCATCGTCCAGTTTGGCGGCCAGACACCGCTCAAACTCGCTTCGGCTCTCAAAGCCGCGAATGTGCCGATTCTGGGAACCTCTCCTGATGCCATCGACCTTGCCGAAGACCGCGACCGCTTCAAGAGCCTGCTTCAGGAGCTTGACCTGAAGCAGCCCGAGAACGGCATCGCCAACAGCTTCGACCAAGGACGCGAAGTGGCCGACGCCATCGGCTTCCCCGTCGTCATCCGGCCGTCCTACGTGCTGGGCGGGCGGGCCATGAAGATTGTTCACGATGAAACCGGCTTCGCCGACTACATGGCGAAAACGTTGCCGGAGTTGGTTCCCCCCGATGTGGTGCAGCGCTTTCCCGGCAGCCGGTCGGAACAGATCAACGCGGTGCTGAACCAAAACCCGCTGCTCTTCGACCGTTACCTGAGCGATGCCACCGAGGTGGATGTCGACGCCCTGTGTGATGGTGCGGATGTCTTCGTCTGCGGCATCATGGAGCATATCGAGGAAGCCGGTATTCATTCTGGCGACAGCGCCTGCTCGCTGCCGCCCCACTCCCTGTCGCAACAGGTGATCGCTGAGCTTGAGCGGCAGACCGAGGCGCTCGCCCTGGCTTTGAACGTTGTCGGCCTCATCAACGTTCAGTTCGCCATCAAAGGCGATGACATCTACGTCATCGAAGTCAATCCGCGCGCCAGCCGCACCGTGCCTTTCGTCGCCAAGACGATCGGGGTACCGATCGCCAAGATCGCATCGCGGGTGATGGCCGGCGAGCCGCTGCGCGGCTTCGGCCTGATCCGCCGGACGCTCGATCACGTCGCGGTCAAGGAAGCGGTGTTCCCGTTCGCCCGCTTTCCCGGCGTCGACACGGTGCTCGGTCCCGAGATGCTCTCCACCGGCGAGGTCATGGGGCTCGACCGGTCCTACGGCGTCGCCTTCGCCAAGAGCCAGCTTGGCGCCGGGATGGAGGTTCCGACCGGCGGAACGGTGTTCGTGGCGGTCAAGGACGCCGACAAACCCCGGGTTCTGGTGGCTATCGAACAGTTGGCCACGCTTGGCTTCAGGATCCTCGCCACCGGCGGGACCCAGCGCTTTCTCCTCGACAACGGCATCGCCTGCGAACGCATTAACAAGGTGCTTGAGGGTCGTCCGCATATTGTCGATGCCATGAAGAACGGTGATGTGCAGCTGGTGTTCAACACCACCGACGGCGCAAAGGCCCTGATCGACAGCCGTTCGCTGCGCCAGACCGCTCTTCTCAACAAGATTCCCTACTACACCACAATCGCCGGTGCGATCGCCGCGACCAAGGCCATAACCGCCTATACGGCCGGAAGCCTTGAAGTTGCGCCTTTGCAATCTTATGTGGGGGAGTTGCTGGAAACGGCAGCACAATGAGAGTTGCAGATTGGGGTGAATGAGCGCATAGTATTCTCTGAGCGGTCATTTTTTTCATGACATATGAGACGCGATGACTTGGGCGGCGCCCCGCCGCACCAGACAAGAAAAAACTGAGAGCAGTTCCAAGATATGGACAAGGTTCCCATGACGGCGGATGGTCACGCCGCAATGCTCGAAGAAGTGAAGCGGTTGAAGACCATTGAACGTCCGAAAATCATCAAGGCGATTTCCGAAGCTCGCGCTCACGGAGATCTGTCTGAGAACGCCGAGTATCACGCAGCAAAAGAGCAGCAGGGCTTGAACGAAGGCCGTGTGGCCGACCTGGAAGACCGCCTGAGCCGGGCCGAGGTGATCGACATTACCAAGCTGTCGGGCGACACGGTCAAGTTTGGCGCCCAGGTCAGTCTCATCGATGAAGACACTGAAAACAAAGTGGTTTATCGCATCGTTGGCGACTATGAGGCGGACGCATCCGCCGGCCTGATCTCGATTTCCTCTCCGATTGCCCGTGCCCTGATCGGCAAGAGCAAGGGCGACAGCGTCGAGGTTTCGACCCCCGGCGGCGGCAAGAGCTACGAAATCGTCGGCATCAAGTTCCCTTAAATCTCGAAGAGCACTGCCTAGACCCTTTCCTGCGACAGGGGAATAGCAGCATCCGCCTTGGATTGCCTTAGCGTCAACGTGGTTTTCACGCTGTCCACATTGGGCAGCGACGTCAGTTCGTTGATGACGAAATCCTGGGCCGTGGCAAGATCCGGCGTCACGCATTTGAGCAGGAAGTCGACCTCGCCGCTGAGCATGTAACACTCCCGCACGACGTTGAGATGGGCGACGCGCTGCTCGAACGCGATCAGGTCCGCCTCGGCCTGGCTGTGCAACCCGACCATGGCAAACATGGTGACATCGAAGCCGAGTTGCTTTTGGTCAAGAACGGCACGGTATCCCTTTATGATGCCTGCCTTTTCCAGCGTCCGGACACGGCGCAGACAGGGCGGAGGCGAGATGCCGGCGCGCCGCGACAATTCCACATTGGTGATTCGGCCGTCTTCCTGCAATTCCTGCAGGATGCGCCAGTCAACGGCATCGAGGGTCAGGGTTTTGTTCATTGAATACCGGTCGGGATTCGTTGCACACCGTGCATAATACTGCGTGAATCGAGCAGCTCGCGCAACAATCTATCCAGATTCCGTAATATTGTTGCGCGTGGTCTCCACCGTCCACAGGTTTCTAGGTGCCGAGGCGAGCGGCCAAGATTGCCCTTTCACCACGATTGTGAGTCGGGCTATTGTGCGCACCGATTGCGCTGGTAATCCCTTCCGCACACCCTAAGTAAAGCTCCATTATGATGACCAAACACGCGAAAATCCTCATACTTGGGTCCGGCCCTGCAGGCTATACGGCGGCGGTCTACGCCGCGCGCGCCATGCTGGAGCCTGTGCTTATCCAGGGCATCCAGCCCGGCGGCCAGCTCACCATCACCACGGATGTTGAAAACTACCCGGGATTTGCCGATGTCATCCAGGGCCCCTGGCTGATGGACCAGATGCGCGAGCAGGCGGAAAAGGTCGGCACCGAAATCATTCAGGACCACATCATCGACGTCGATCTCAAGGCGCGTCCATTCACGCTCAAGGGCGACAGCGGCGCCGATTACACCTGCGACACGCTGGTGATTTCGACCGGCGCCCAGGCCAAGTGGATCGGCCTTCCGAGCGAGGACAAGTTCAAGGGGTTTGGCGTGTCGGCCTGCGCCACCTGCGACGGATTTTTCTACCGCGGCAAGAAGGTGATCGTGGTTGGCGGCGGCAATACTGCGGTCGAAGAGGCTCTGTTCCTGACCAATTTCGCCGCCGAGGTGGTGCTTGTGCACCGCCGCAATGAGCTGCGCTCCGAGAAGATCCTGCAGAACCGTCTGTTCGCACACGAAAAGATCACCGTGCGCTGGGACACCGTGCTCGACGAGGTGCTCGGGACCGAAGACCCGCTCGGGGTCACCGGCGCGCGCCTGCGCAACGTCGCCACCGGAGAGACGGAAGATGTCGATGCTGACGGCGTGTTCATTGCGATCGGCCATTCGCCGTCGACCGAACTCTTCAAGGACCAGCTGGAGATGAACCGCGGCGGCTACATCAAGACCGCGCCGGATTCCACCGCAACGCAGATCCCCGGGGTCTTCGCGGCGGGCGACGTCACCGACGAAATCTACCGCCAGGCGGTCACCGCCGCCGGCATGGGCTGCATGGCCGCATTGGAGGCGGAGAAGTATCTCGCCGCACGCGACACCCGCAGTGAGGCCGCCGAGTAACATCGAGC
This sequence comes from Hyphomicrobiales bacterium, assembly GCA_021775615.1. Lineage (GTDB taxonomy): Bacteria > Pseudomonadota > Alphaproteobacteria > Rhizobiales > JAJFHB01 > JAJFHM01. Next base: position 4,642 of record JAJFHL010000279.1, on the reverse strand, counting down.
GTTTTATCGACAATCCGACCCTGGCGCCCCCCGCATCACGGGGGCGGCCTTCGGAGTACACGCCATGGACTGGGACAAGTTGCGCGTCTTTCATGCCGTCGCCGACGCCGGCAGCTTCACCCATGCCGGTGAAGAACTCAGCCTGAGCCAGTCCGCGGTGAGCCGCCAGGTCGGGGCCCTGGAAGCAGACCTGCGGGTCCAGCTGTTCCACCGCCATGCCCGCGGCCTGATTCTCACCGAGCAGGGCGAGATGCTCTACCGCACCGCGCATGATGTCTTCACCAAGCTCGCGGCGGCCCGGACCCGGCTAACCGATTCGAAGGAAAAGCCGTTCGGCGAGCTACGCATCACCACAACCATCGGTCTTGGAACCAGCTGGCTGACGCCGCGGATCTCAGAATTCGTCGAACTCTATCCCGACATCAGCGTTCAGATCCTGCTGGTCGACCGCGAGCTCGATCTCGGCATGCGCGAGGCCGATGTCGCAATCCGCTTTCGGATGCCGACACAGCCGGACCTGATTCAGCGCAAGCTGTTCACGGTGCACTATCACACCTATGCCTCGCCGGAATATCTCAAGCGTTACGGCACGCCGCGCGAAGTGTCGGATCTCGACCATCACAAGATCATCACCTTCGGCACCCCGCCGACTTATCTGGGCACGATCAACTGGCTTGAGACGGCAGGGGTCCAGAACGGCGTGCCGCGCCGCCCGTCATTACAGATCAACAATGTTTCCGGGCTGCACCGCGCCACCAGCATGGGTCTGGGGGTCGCCGCCCTGCCCGACTACATCGTCGGCAAGAACAGCAATCTGGTGCAGCTTCTGCCCAGTCTGGAGATCCCGAGTTTCGAGACCTACTTCGTCTATCCAGAAGAGTTGCGCGACTCCAAGCGCCTGGCCGTATTCCGCGACTTCATCGTTGCCGAAGCCAAGGAATGGTCGTTCTAAACTACCATGAGCCATGAGCCATGCGCCTGACGCATAGCTCCCATGCCCGGACGTGGCTTGCGAAACTTCGCCCGCTCACCAACTATATGGCTTGACGCGATGAGCGTTGAGTGGTTTCGCAGCGGCTTGGTTACTCCCTCCCCTATCAAGACGCCGCTGCAAAAGGGCAACCGTCCCCTCACCCTAGGTTGCCCCTCCGTTGGCCCTGTTGGGCTTTTTTTCTGAGGTCGGACCCATCCCCCCGGGTCCGACCTTTTTTTATTGAATTCCAGCCCCTGCAACAACATATGACGCTGTCTGGATCCTTCCCCGGAGAAAGTCTGATACAATGCGCCCAATCCATATGAACGACACCTCACCCATAACCACACCTTTTCATATGGAACTTTCCGCATGGACGCATCGAACGGCGGCGCCAACGTCCGCCTCATAAAATCAGACGAAAGCTGGATCGAAGGCGAAGCGATCCGGCAGCTCGAAACCACCGCAAAGCTCGACGGCATCATTTCCGCCGTCGGCATGCCGGACCTGCATCCCGGCAAGGGGCATCCGGTCGGCGCCGCCTTTGTCAGCCGCGCCGTGGCCCATCCCCATCTTGTCGGCAATGACATCGGCTGCGGCATGTCGCTGTCGCAGACGGACATAGCGGTCCGCAAAGTCAAGCTCGACAAGTTCGTCAAGCGCCTCGATGGCCTGGACGAGCCGTGGGACGGCGACGTCCGCAACCGCCTTGCGGAGACCGGCCTGCCGGAACGGCTGGCAAGCCCGTCGCTTGGAACCATCGGCGGCGGCAATCACTTTGCCGAACTTCAGCGGGTCGAGGACATCACGGACAACGATGCATTCACCGATCTCGGTCTCGATGCGGAGCGATCCCTGCTGCTCGTCCACAGCGGCTCACGCGGGCTTGGAGAAAGTATCCTCCGCACCCATGTCGACCGGCACGGCGCCGCCGGCCTGGCCACCGACACGGAAGACTTTGACGCCTACATTCAGGCTCACAACGATGCGGTCGCCTGGGCCAGCGTCAACCGCGCGGTGATCGCGGAACGGTTTTTGGACTGTATCGGCGGCCGCGCCGAGCGGCGTCTCGATCTGTGCCACAACTCGGTGACGCCGGTTGCCGCCGGTGACGGCGACCTGTGGCTTCACCGCAAGGGCGCGGCGCCGTCGGACGAGGGGCCGGTTGTGATCCCCGGCTCCAGAGGCACCATCACGTACCTGGTAGTGCCAACCGGAAATCACGAGGCCAACGCCTGGTCGGTCGCCCATGGCGCCGGCCGCAAATGGATGCGATCTGAATCAAAGGCGCGGCTTTCCCGGCGATACCGTCCCGAAGACCTTTCGCGCACCGAACTCGGCGGACGCGTGATCTGCCGCAACAAGGACCTGATCTACGAGGAAGCCCCGCAGGCCTACAAAAACATCGAGACGGTCACTTCCGATCTCGTCGATGCCGGGCTGGTCCGGATCATCGCCACTCTGCGCCCGGTCATCACTTACAAGACCCGGCGGCCATGAGCGAGTTCTGGCTCCTCATCAGCGCCGGCCAGGGCCCCGCCGAATGCCAGTGGGTGGTTGAACGCCTGACCGGCGCGCTCCGCGCCGAAGCTCAGGCGGCCGGCCTGTCCGCGCGCCTTGTCGACGAGACGGCGGGTGACCGGAACCTGCCGAGATCCACGCTTGTCGCCCTGGTGGGCGATGGTTCGGCAGAGTTCGCGCATAGCTTCGAAGGCACGGTGCAATGGATTGGCACAAGTCCGTTTCGCCCCAAACACAAGCGCAAGAACTGGTTCGTCGGGGTCTTTGCGCTGCCGCCACCCGAAGAGGCCACGTCGGTCGACGCTAAGGACGTGACATTCCAGACCATGAAGGCTTCGGGTCCTGGCGGACAGCATGTCAACGCCACCGACAGCGCCGTGCGGGCGACACACGCTCCAAGCGGGATGGTTGTGGTGGCCCGCGAAGAGCGCTCTCAGCATGCCAACAGGCGGCTTGCCCTGATCAAACTGGCGGCGGCCCTGAGCCAACGCCAACAAGGACAGGCCGCCGCTCAGGACCAAGAGCGATGGCAGCAGCACCATGGCGTCGAACGCGGCAATCCGGTGCGGGTCTACGAGGGCGCGAAGTTTCGCCGGCGCGGGCCGAAGTAAAGGCCGTCAGCACACCCCGTGGCGACTACATGTAAAGCGCTTCGTTCTCCAGCCCCTTGTAGAGATGGGCCACGTGCTCTCCATAGCCGTTGAACATAAGCGTGGGCACCGTCTCCCAGCTGCGCTCATAGGTCGGATCGCCCATCACGCGCTCGTTCGCCTGGCTCCAGCGGCGATGCGGCACGTTCGGATTCACATTTGCCCAGAAGCCGTACTCGCTCGCCTGGAGCTGCTCCCAGAAGCTTGTCGGACGCTCCGACGTGAACTCGAAGCGGACAATCGACTTGATCGACTTGAAGCCGTACTTCCAGGGCACATGCAGCCGAAGCGGCGCGCCAAGCTGCTTTGCCGCCGGCTTGCCGTAGGCACCCGTGACCAGAAGCGTCAGCTCGTTCGCCGCCTCCTCGATCGTCAGGCCTTCCGCGTAGGGCCAGGGATACCAGTTGCCCTTCTGGCCGCCCGCTACCGAAGGGTTGTGGAAGGTCTCCATGCGTACGTATTTTGCCGATGAAAGCGGCTTGGCGAGCTCCAGCAGCTTGTTCATGGGAAACCCGGTCCACGGGATCGTCATCGACCAGGCTTCGACGCAGCGGTGCCGGTAGACCCTCTCCTCCAGCGTCACCTTGCGGATCAGATCATCGATGCCGATGGTGAATTCCTTCTCCACCTCGCCGTCGATCTTGATCTCCCACGGCCTGATCTGCAGCTCCTGGGCGGCCTTGTAGATCTTCTTGTGCGATCCGAACTCATAGAAATTGTTGTAGGTGAGGTTGTACTGTTCTTCCGAGATCGGGCGGTCGACCTTGTACATCTCGTTGCGGGCCGCCGGATAAAGATCGGCCGACGGGTCGGCTTCCTCGGCGCGCGCACCTGTGATGCCGGCAAATCCACCCGTCCCCGCAATCGCCGCCGATGCACCGGCTGCGGCCATAAAGGCCCTGCGGTTCAAGAACACACTTTCAGGCGTCACCAGTCGCTCCGGCAACTCCCATTCCCGCATACGTTTGATCAGCATTTCCCACCTCGGCTCGCTATCGATAGTGCGTACACACATCAAATAGCCGCAGACGCCGATCACGGCAAATCACGGTTACATGTGGACTGTCAAAAAATCGTTAGAAAACCATGTCAGACTTGACATGCCGCCCGGTCGGCCACTGGGCCGTTGCCCGGAGCTACCCCCCGAAGTTTGTCATGGTGCGTACGGCTCCGGACGCTGGTTTCAGTGTCCGGAGCCGATCCATTTTCCGCAGATCGTCGACGGGTGAGGCCGCTCAGGCCGCTTTCGCGGCGTTGGCCTCGAGCACCTGCTCGGCGAGCTTGCCGGTCAGTTCCGCCAGGTGATCGGGTTTAAACGTGAAGTAGGCCACGCCCGCCGTCGCCGACCTCAGTTCGATGATCAGGTTCTGAAGCTCGGATTCCGGCATGGTGGCGCGCACCACGTCCCATCCGGCCCAGCCTTCGCGGCCGTCAAAGCCCAGCAGCTGGCCACGCCGTCCGCTGACGATCTGGTTGACCTTGGACGTCGCATCCGAAG
>JAJFHL010000278.1 GCA_021775615.1 Hyphomicrobiales bacterium | reverse complement strand
GGGTTTCTTGTGGCGCTGGAAGCGGCAAAACGCATGGTCGAGAAAGGCGAGGGCGCCATCTTCTTTACGGGAGCCTCAGCCAGCGTAAAAGGCTATGCCCAGTCCGCGTCCTTCGCCATGGGCAAGTTTGCCCTGCGCGGGCTGGCCCAGAGCCTGGCGCGCGAGCTGCAGCCGCAGAACATTCATATCGCCCATTTCGTAATCGACGGGGGCATCCGCAACGACGACCGGGACGGGCGCTCGCCATCGCCGGACAATCCCGACAGCATGCTCGAACCCGAAGCAATTGCGGAAACCTACATGAGCGTGTTGCACCAGCACAGGAGCGCCTGGAGCTGGGAGGTGGAACTGCGCCCCTGGGTGGAGAGGTTCTAGCTCCAGGGGGCTTGTCAATCAGGCTACCGCTTCGCTTTGACTGGAGGTGTTTCGGGTTCGGCGAACACTCTGCTGGGTATGAGTGGACGGATAGGTGACATAATGAGCGTTGAATTCTTCATCACATCCATCGTGGTCATTCTGCTGCCGGGCATCGGTGTGCTCTACACTCTTGCAGTCGGCCTCGGCCGGGGGTTCAGGGCAAGTGTTTCGGCGGCATTCGGCTGCACGCTTGGGATTCTCCCTGCCGCGGCTGGCAGTATCGTAGGACTGGCCGCCATCCTCCACACCAGTGCCCTGGCCTTCCAGGTCGTCAAGTACATTGGCGTCGCATATCTGTTCTACATGGCATGGAGCATCTTGCGCGAAGGCGGTGCGCTCGCGGTTTCGGAAGACAAGACGGAAACCTCGCATCTGCGCGTTGCGACGACCGGAATGCTTCTCAACGTCCTGAACCCGAAGCTTTCGCTGTTCTTTTTGGCCTTCCTGCCCCAGTTCGTGACCACCGCGGCGGGTGAGGGAACCTCCGCCCTGGTGTTGCTGGCGTCCATATTCATGCTGCTGACCTTCATTGTGTTCGTCGGCTATGGCGCGTGTGCGTCTTTGGCGCGCGACTATGTGATCTCGCGGCCCGTAGTCCTTGTCTGGCTGCGCAGGTCTTTTGCCGGCACGTTTGGTTTTCTGGGGCTGAGATTGGCGCTTTCCGACAGGTGACTGCACAAGGCGGGTCGGTCCTGCAGCTCGGCCTACCGTGCCTGTGGGCCTATTTTTCTCCCGCAGGTTCCCGGTTATCGTTCAATTCTGAACCCGGAGGGGAGAACGATGGACCAGATCTACAAGCTGCCGGATACATCGGAAGACCGTTTCGATTCCGATCCTGAACTGTCCTACACCATACCGGCGCGGCTCTACTGGGACCGGGACGTGCTGGAGGAGGAGCGGCGGCACATCTTCGACAAGAGCTGGATTATTGTCGCACATCGCTCTGAGCTCGAGGCGTCCGGCGCCTATGTGACGGTGGAGATTCTTGGTCAGAGGGTCTTTGCGATCCGCGGCCGCGACCGCGAATTGCGGGCGTTCTACAATGTCTGCCAGCACCGCGGCCATGCGCTTCTGGAGGGCAGGGGGCAGGCCAAAAACGTGATCACGTGCCCCTATCACGCCTGGGCCTATGACTATGACGGCACATTGCAGGCCGCGCGCCACTGCGACGATGTCAAAGGCTTCGACAAAGCCGATTTCACGATACCGGCGGTTCGCGTACAGGAGTTCGCCGGTTTCGTCTTCGTCAATCTCGATCCCGACGCAGATGCGATTGAGGCCGGGCACCCGGGTCTGGAAGACGCGGTGCGGCGATTCTGCCCCGGCGTCGACGATCTCAAACCAGCCCATGAAATCGTTTTCGACATCAGGGGCAACTGGAAGAATGTCGGCGACAATCTGCTCGAATGCTATCACTGCGGGCCAAGCCACAAGGCCTTCGTCGATCTGGTCGATATGAGCACCTACACGGTGGAAACCTTCGGTACCTGGTCGCAGCAATATGGCAACTGCAGGCCATCCAACAGCGCCTACGACTACAACGAGGCACAAGCGGGCACATGCGAGCCGTTTGCCACGATCTTCGTGTTCCCGGCGATGGCTTTCGTCACATTCCCCGGCGCGAAGGGCGTCGCCATCTTCACGTTCATGCCGATTGAGTCTGAACTCACTCATCAGGTGTTCGCCTACTATTCGCCGGACGGCAAACTGACCGATACGGAACGCGCCACGCTCGGGTACTTCTCAGATGTGCTGGGGCCGGAGGATGTCGGGCTGGTGGAAAGCGTGCAGAAGGGGTTGCGGTCATACGGCTACCATCAGGGCCGCTTCGTCATCGATTCCAAGCGCACCCATACATCGGAGCACGCGGTGCATCACTTCCACTCACTGGTGATGAAGGCGCTCGGGCGCTGGGAGGAATAGGTTCGCATCGGACCTAATAATAGATTGTCATTCCCGCGGGAGCGGGAATCCAGCTGGACATTCAACGACCTTCATTGCCGCGGTTCTGGATTCCCGCTTTCGCGGGAATGACGAGAGTGAGATGTGTCGTTGAGGGCTTCCAATCGACTCGCCAAGTGCCGTCGCTCAGCTGTGTTTTCCGTGAGTGCAATGGCCGCCCTGTAGGCGTCTGCCGCTTCGCCCGTCCGACCGGCGCGCGCCAGCATGTCGGCGCGGGCGACGTGATAGGACTGATAGTGCTCCAGCTCGCCAGACGCCGTCAGGTCCTCGATGGACTTGAGCCCGGCCTCGGCGCTGCAGGCAAATGACAACGCCACGGCAGCATTCAGCGCGACGATGGGGCTCGGTTGCAGCTCGTAGAGCTTCTCATAGAGCAGGCAGATCTGTTTCCAGTCCGTCGCTGCATAGGCCGGTGCTTCGCAGTGCACCGCGCTGATTGCAGCCTGCACCTGGAAAGGGCCGATGTTGCCGCGTGCAAGAGTGGCGATCAGGAGGCTGGCCCCGCGCTTGATCTGCGCCTGATCCCAAAGGCGCCTGTCCTGCCGCTCCATCGTGATCAGCTCGCCGGCTCTTTCGACACGGGCTGGCCTGCGCGCATCGGACAACATCATCAGCGCCAGCAGGCCGCCGACTTCGGTTTCGCGGGGCAGGAGCTGGTGCAGGATGTCACCGAGACGGACGGCTTCGCGGCACAGGTCGCCGCGCACATGAGCGTCCCCGCTGGACGCGGCATACCCTTCGTTGAAGATCAGGTAGATGACAGCCAGAACCGCATCAAGACGCTCCGGCCAGGCTTCGGCGCCCGGCACGAGATAGGGAATGTTGGCGGCCTTGATTTTGCGCTTCGCCCGCACGAGCCGTTGCGCCATGGTCTCTTCGGCAACCAGAAAGGCGCGGGCGATCTCGCCGGTGGAAAGGCCGCCCACGGTTTTGAGCGTCAGGGCCACCTGGGCAGGCTCGCCAAGCGCCGGGTGGCAACAGGTGCAGATCAGGCGCAGCCGTTCATCCGGGATGTCGTGGTCTGTCTCTTGTGGTTCCGTCATCTGGTCGAGCTGCAGCATCGTCCCATACTGCTCCCGTTTCTCCGCGAAATTGGCGCTGCGCCGGATCCGGTCCACCGCACGGTTGAGCGCCACCTTGAGGAGCCACGCCCGCGGGCTGTCCGGAACGCCCTTTGCCGGCCAGGTCTTCAGGGCGGCAACGAGTGCGTCCTGCAGGGCGTCTTCTGCAAGTTCAAGGTCGCGCACCCTCGCCATAAGGCTCGAGAGCACGCGCGCCCACTCTCCGCGAACGGTCTGTTCGATCGCGGCCCGCGTCTCTCGATCTGAGTGGTCAGACGCCAAGGTTTGCCCGGTTTACATCTGCATGACGGGTCTGACCTCGATGGAGCCGTACGCCGCCGTCGGGATTTTCGCGGCATGGGCAAGGGCTTCATCGAGATCCTTGCAGTCAAGAATATAGTAGCCGCCCAGAACTTCCTTGGTTTCCGCGAACGGCCCGTCCGTTGTCTGAGCCGCGCCGCCGCGCACGCGAACCGTGGTTGCCGTATCGATCCCCTCGAGCGGTGCTCCCGCTTCGAAAATGCCGGCATCGCGCACGCCATTGGTGAAGCTCATATAGCCGTTCATCATCTCCTGGAACTCGGGCGTGCCCTGCTGCGGGCCCGACCCTTCTGCGCTGTAGATCAGAAACATATACTGCATCGTCACGTCTCCTTTACGGGGCTCACCATGATGCCCTACACAACTGGACGAACGGAAGAGACAGAATTCGACACGCCCATGGCGTGCGGGCCATCAAGGAGGGTGAAAGAGTGTTCGTGAAGATTGCAGACGACGGCGTGTTGTCTTTGGAGGAAGCCGACGACTTCAAGCGGTTCCATATTTCCGGCGACCCGGGCGCGGGCGTCGAATTCGCAGCGGTCTCGCAGGATGCGGGCGAGGGGCACTACTGGCTGGACGCCGACGCCATCATTGCGCTTTCGGGCCGGTCGGACGACGACGCCTGGTGCGGCACCTTCTGGGCCATGCTGGAGAAAGCCGAGCAGTACGGGTTTTCGGATGTGGCCGGGCGGCGGATCAAGGCCCACCTGGCCTGATCCGCCACCGCCATTTTGCCGTTACGACAGGTGGTGAACCCCGCCCATGCCATAGACCGGTGTTGGGACACCCTCCATACGCGCCTTGATCTGCAGTGACAGGAACTGCGAGTAGTGGCGGGACTGATGCAGGTTGCCGCCATGGAACCACAAGGCATCCTGGTGGGTCGGCTTCCACATGTTGCGCAGCTCGCCCTCCCAGGGACCGGGGTCCTTCGTCGTGTCCGATCCAAGCCCCCAGCACTTGCCGACCTTATCGGCGGTTTCCTGGGAAATCAGCTTCGCGGCCCAACCGTTCATTGAGCCATAGCCGGTGGCATAGACGATGAGATCGGCTTCCAGTTCGCTGCCATCGTCGAGCACAACGGAATGCTCCTTGATCTCCTTGATGGCAACACCGCTCTTGAGCTTGATCTTGCCGGCGGCGACCAGTTCCGAAGCACCGACATCGATGTAGTAGCCCGACCCGCGCCGCAGGTACTTCATGAAGAGCCCCGAACCGTCATCCCCGAAATCGAGCATGAAGCCTGCCTTTTCGAGCCGCTCATAGAGGTCGGCGTCGCGCTTGGCCATCTCGTCATAGACCGGCGTATGGAGCACAGGCATGATCTTGTAGGGGATCGACGCGAAGATCAGGTCTGCCATGTCGGTGGTGATGCCGCTTTCCACTGCTTCCTGCGAATAAATCGCCCCCAGAGCAAGCTCCATCAGGGTTTCCGACTTGGCGATGTGAGTCGAGGACCGCTGCAGCATGGTGACGTCGGCGCCGTGTTCCCAAAGATCACCGCAGATATCATGCGCCGAGTTGTTGGACCCGACCACAACGCACTTCTTGCCCTTGTAGGCGTCGCCGCTTGCGTGTTTCGACGAGTGGTGCTGTTCGCCCTTGAAGGTATCCGCTCCGGGAAACTCCGGCACATTGGGGACACCTGACATGCCGGTCGCCAGGATGAGCTGCTTCGGCCGCAGCGTGACCTTTTCGCCATCACGATTGACTTCGACGGTCCACTCGCCCGTTGCCTCGTCATAGCGCGCACTGGTGCATTCCGAGGAGGTCCAGTAGTTGAGTTCCATGATCTTGGTGTAGCTTTCCAGCCAGTCGCCGATCTTGTCTTTCGGCGAAAACACCGGCCAGTGATCCGGGAACGGCAGATAGGGCAGGTGGTCGTACCAGACCGGGTCGTGCAGGCACAAAGACTTGTAGCGCTTGCGCCAACTGTCGCCCGGCCGTTCATTCTTCTCGATGATGATGGTCGGAACGCCGAGCCGCTTCATGCGCGCACCGAGGCCGATACCGCCCTGGCCGCCGCCGATGATCACGCAATAGGGCTGCGTCATGTAGCCTAGCTCGGCTTCTTCCCGCTGCTTGCGCTCAAGCCAGTTCTCACGGCCCTGGACCGTGCCGTGTTCGACGCCCTTGGGCCGGCTCGGACCTTTCTGCTCCTCATATCCCTTGAGCTCCACCATGGATGTGAGCAGGGTCCAGCATTTACCGCCCTTGAGCCGCAGATGCCCCTTGCCACGTGCAGCGCCGGTCTCGAAGGTAAACCAGCCTTCGGTGATGCCGTCGGCCTCCGAGCCGTCGCCCTCTATGGCGAAGTTGCTTGGCTTGACGTCCGACAGGGTGGCATCGAGCATCGCGGTGATGCCGTCTTTGCCTTCGGCGGTCTTGATGTTCCAGGTGAACGACACCAGATCGCGCCAATAGCTGTCGTCGTCGAACATATCCACGGCGCCCGCGATATCGCCGTTCTCGAGTACCGATCCGAAACTCGACAACCATGTACTCACGCGCTCTGTCGGACTGCTTTCACTCATAACTGACCTCCTCCGGTAAATTTGAACGCAAATGATAACTCGGTAGCGCGGCATGTCATCTGAAGACTTCACGATGTGATATGGGATCGCCTGCTGCATAGCGGCGACTAACGCAGGAGTTGGCCGATAAGCTGTGCAATGTGACGGCGGTGGGCTTGGAGTTTCCCGTCGGTGGGAAGGTTCCGGCAGCAGGCGGCGCCCGGATCCGGGCTCACTCTTCCGCTTCAACGTTCGCCGTCTTCTCCAGGCCTGCAATGATCTCGTTCAGCTTCTTGCGCTCCTGCCCCTTGCGGGCCATCTCAAGATGTTTGCGCGAGACTTCACTTCGAATCTCCGCCTTCTCCGCCTGGTCCGTCACCTTGAAGCCCTTGCGCTGGAGCCGGAAAATCGCCTGCATGTCGCGCTTCATCTCCTGGTCCAGAACCCTCACGCGTTCCTTCAACTGGGCAAGTTGAACGGCTGCCGCCATGTCGGTGGCGTCGGTCTTCTTCTGCAGCTGTTCCTCAAGCTCGCGGATCCGCCGCTCAAGCTGTTCGGTTTCGCTGCTGGCGGGCTCTGCGTTGGTGGCGGACGCCGGTTGCCGCAGGGCGCCGCGGGTGAAATAGAATTCACCGGTCAGCGCCGAATGATCCCACGGCACCTGCTTGCCGCCGGTGCTTTTCAGCACATCGTTGCGCACGTCGATCATCATGCCGGCAAGGCTGAGATCCGGCTCGCCTATACGCGCAAGAAGAGCCTTCGCGAAGGGCGAATTGCGCCCGGTTCCGTCGAGGGCGACGTTGCCGGGCTGGGTTGAAAAGGCGATGAAGGTGCCGACGCCGGTTTTGACCTGCGCGAGACCGCGTCCGATACTGGACGACCGCGTTCCCATGGAGCGGGCGAGGTTGCGCGCCAGCGGGTTGTCCCTGCAGGCATCGAGGAAAACCACATTGGTCTTACCTTCGCGCTGCAGTTCCATCTGACGCAGCACGAAGCTCAAGGGCAGCGCCTCGAAATCGAGGTCCCGCTCCGTCTTGAGTTCGGCGTCGACGGGAATGAGGTAATTCTGCCCACCGACCTGAAGCCCGTGGCCGGCATAGAAGAACACCGCATCGTCTGCTTCTTCCAGAGCCACCGAAAAGGCCCGAACCTTGTCGTCGAAGGTCCGTCTGTCCGCATCGAGGGCCCGGATCACGATGAAGCCGATGGCCTCGAGCGCGTCGGCCATGTCGTTGGCGTCATTGGCCGGGTTCTCCAGAGCGCCGGCATTTGTGTAGGCCGCGTTCCCGATGACAAGAGCGACGCGCTTTTGCGCCATGCCGGGAGACGTTAGGAGAAATAGGGCGATCAGGAATAGGGCAAGGCGGCGGGCGCAGGCCATGGAATGTATCGCAAATGTGGGGCGCATGTGATGCATATGATCAGTCAAATGTGTCAACAACTGAGGCGGCGGAATGGCAAGAGACGTCTATAGCTCACGCTCTGCCGGTGGTGAAGTTACAACCGCGCGCTGCCGACAGGTTGATGCCAGTACCGGCCGCGTGGCAACCGTCGAAGCCGTTAAGGATAACCTGCTTGACACCTTTGGACGGCTCGCTGGCAGATGGTAACGCTGATTGACATCTGATCGACCTCAAGCGAACAGCACTCACACGCAGCGACTCCATTCGGCAATGTTCAAGTCCAGAACCGCACGTATACTATTTCTGCTCCTCGCGGCGGTGTACGTGTATTGGCTGATGTATCGCGAGTACACGCTCAAATACACCTATGTGGGGGCCATCAACACCGCCGTCTGGCGGGCGCTAAATGCGCCTGAAGCAGAGCCGCCAAAGGATATGACCGCATTGACCAATGCGGAACTCGGCGTATCGGCGCAGGCGATCCCGTGCAAGGAACCACTCACCGAGATCCAATTCCCGGCGACCTGCGATTTCTTTGGCGAGGATTTTGGCGGCAAGTCGCGCAATTGCCGGTTCTGGTGGCTTGGACGGAATTGCCGAATATTCTACGTGCCCGAACATTTCTACAAGCGCCCGGCCGTCCGGGAACGGCTCACCTATGCCCTGACACATCCCTGCTCGGTGTTCTTCGATCCCACCGGCCGCGATGCGGCCGCGTTCGATCCCGACGACCTTAGTGCCTACAAGCAGGCGCGTTACGGTTTTGATTGCGGGAATGGCTGGACATTTCTGCCCGTCGAGATAAGGTTGCACATCCTGGGGCGTGACAACAATGTGACAATAGAAACAATAATTTCGCAATGAGAGCAACATGTTGGGGGAAGTGACGTTCAATCTTATTAAAGATGGAATTGTCGGCCACGTAAACGTAACGATTACTCAGGGCGGTTTCTCTAAAACGCTCGGAAACTCGGGGAACCTTGGCGTCTTTCCGATGGGTATCTATTCGCCGTCGTTCGAGAAGTCCCGGCTTTGGGCCTCCACCAACCTCGTAAAGAAAACCCTTGTCGTCGACGAGGCCCGATTCGACGCGATCAAAAGCTATTTCGTTGAGATGGAGGGGGCCAGCACACAGTACGGCCTTTACTTCGGCGTCAACTGCATCGATTTCGTGCAGAACGTCTATGAGCTGACCGACCAGGGCGGTCATTTCGCCGATCTCTTCTCGATAGACGAACTGAGAGGGCCGCTTTCGGGCTGGCTCATGCGCAAGGAACGCACGGTTGTCACGCTTGAGCCCGGGAAAATTCCCTTTGTGCAGGCGAGTTACAAGGACAAAGTGACCGCCTCCTTTGGCGTTTCAGGCGGCATCATCATCCTCACCGTGCTGATTTCCAGCCTGCTCTACAACCGGATATCGGCGCGCCGGAGGACCGCGCGCCTCAGCGCCCAGTCGGCATCCTCGGAGAAAGGGCTGTTGGCTGGAAAGTGAGAGCGCATGTAAAGACTGAGCCGGCGGTTCTTGTTGACGTGACCGTTTGATTTTCTCGCCTCGCTCATACCCGCACAAGCTCAAATCCGCCCTGCCATGTTGAAATCCAAGCCCGTACGGATTTTGCTGTTTCTGCTGTCGGCAGTCTATGTCTACTGGCTGGCCTATCGCGAATAGACGCTCAAAGTACACCTATGCGGGCGCCGTTAACACAGCGGTCTGGCGGGCGTTGAACGCACCTGCCTCCTCACCACTGAACGCGCTCAGGAAGCTGGCGAACTCGGAGCTTGGCGTTTCGGTGCGAGCGGGAAGTTGCGGCGAGACGCTCGACAATATCCGTTTTCCGGCCAAGTGCGATTTCTTTGGCAAGGCGTTCGGCGGCAAGGCGCACAACTGCCGCTTCTGCTGACTCGGGCACAACTGCCGCATTTTCTACGTGCCGGCGAGCTTCCATGCGCGGCCCTATGTCAAGAAACGCCTGCTTCACGTCCTGACGCGTCCGTGTTCGGTCCTGTTCGATCCCTCAGGCAAGGACCCTTCTGCATTTGACCCCGATGACCTGAAGGATTACACCCAGGCCTGTTACGGCTTCGACTGCGGGAGCTCCTGGACAATCTGCCCGTCGAGATAAGGCTGCAATTTGTCGCGTCGGACGGCAGCGTTTCTGTAGAAACATTCAAGACCGAGTGAGCACCGTATGGCGGGGGAGATTACCTTCAATCTCATAAAGGACGGGGTTGTTGGCCACTCAAACGTCACGATTGCCCGCGGCGAATTCTCAATGACGCTCGGCAATTCCGGCGACATGACGGCCTTTCCCATGGGAATCTACTCGCCGTCATTTGAGAAGTCCCGGGTCTGGGCATCTACGGATCTGGTTCAGAAGACCATCGTCGTGGACGATGCCCGGTTTGAGACCATCAAGGCGTATTTTACCGAGATGGTGGGACGTAGCACCCATTACGGTTTATATTTTGCGCCCAACTGCATTGATTTTTCGCAGCATGTCTATGAGCTGACCGGGCATGACGGCCACTTTTCCGACCTTTATTCAGACACCGAACTCGACGGGCCGCTCGGCTGGTGGTTGCGTAGTGAGCGCACCGTCGCCTCCGGCGAGACCAATGGTGAGACGGTCGCGGTCTCAGTCTACCACGACAACGTGGCCGCCTCATTCGGCGTGTCGGGTGCCATGGTCATCGCAATGGTGGTGATCGGAAGCCTGCTCTACAACAGGGTCTGCACGCGCGGGAGCGTGAGCATCCGCCGGACGCGCGCAAAGCACAACGCGTAACCGTGCTACCCCGGCTGGGCAATCATGCCCCTGCTGCGCCGCCACCGCTGGATCAGGAGGATAACGGCCGGCAGGAACAGTATGTCCCCGATCAGCGCGGTGCCCAGCACCAGCATCATCAACTGGCCGTAGAGCGCCGCCATGGGAAGCGGGCTGAAGACCGTCACGCCGCCCGACATCAGGGCTATGGTCGATATGATGAGCGCCGGCCCGATCGCCACAATCGTGCGGTTGAGCGCCGCCCGCGGGTCGGGCTCGACGGCCTGCGAATGCCGGAAGTGATTCAGCATGTGTATGGTGCTGTCCACCGCGATCCCGAAGGCGATGGCGAACACGATGATACTGGTGAACTGCAGTTCCCGGCCGGTCAGGTAGAGCATTGTTCCGGCCATGGCGATCGGAAACAGGTTGGGAATGACGCTGACCAGGCTGGCCGACGCCGAGCGCAGGCAAAAGCCGATCAGGACGATGATCACCGCAATGGCGATCAGCAGGCTGCGGTTGAGCCGATCGATCATTTCCAATGCGGAACGCGCAGACTGGGCGGCGATGCCGGTAACCGACAAGGTGGTTCCGGGGTATTCGGCCTGGAGAGCCTGAAGTTTGCGCTCCAGCCCGACGATCAAGGGCATCAGCTCGGCAGCGTCGATATCCGGCAGCTGTCCCGTCACCAGGGCGCTGTTTGTGTCGATGGAGATAAACCGCTGAAATGTTTCCACTGGGACATCCCTGACGAACTGGAGGAATTCTTCATCACTCCAGCCGCCATTGCGGGACCATTCCGCCGACCCATGCAGCGACCAGACCTCTTTGATGACCGGTTCGCGCTGAAGCGTCTCGTGCACCTTTCTCGTCAGATCGAGCATTGGCTGGGAGATCAACTCGCGCGTCGCGGGCCACTCCATGAAGACCCGCAGCGTGCTGGTTCCCGCCAGGCGGGTGTCGATGGTCTCCATGGCCCGGTAGGGTTCGGTGCCGGCGGGCAGGTTGCTGCGGTAGCGGAAATGCGGTTCGTTCAGGAAATAGACCGTGCCGCAGATTAGGAACAGGAGACAGCCGATCGAAACGATGGATTTCGGCCGGCCAAGAACGAGCGCCGATGCAGCCACGCTCAACCGGTCGATCAAGCGCGGAAATCTCGGGCGGTTTTCGACCGACATTTCAACGCCGGGGAGGAGATACCTGGCAAGCGGCGGCACGATCAGCATGACCACGATGAAGGCCAGCGCGGTGCCGTAGGCGGCGATCGAGGCGAAGGAAACGATGGTCGGCTGCCGGGTCAGGATGAGGCAGAGCAGGGCGATTGCTGTGGTCAGGGATGTCAGAACGGTGGCCGGTCCTATTTCGCTCACTGCGGCGGCGATTGCCGGCTCGTTCTCGAGCCCTCCCGAGCGATGACGGCGGACCGCCACCAGAAGATGGATGGAATTGGCGAAAGTGATCACCATGACCAGGGTCGGCACCACATTGGTGACCACGTTGATGTCCTGGCCGGTCCAGCCCATGCCGCCGAGAAGCCAGATCATCGCGATCACCGGAGGCAGCACCGCGAGGATGAGAAACCTGAAGCTGCGGAAGAAGAGCCATGACAGTAAGAGCGTCAGGGCATAGGCGGAAAACTTGAAGTAGAGCTCCTCGTGGGTCAGCATGCCGATGACGAGCACCCTGACCACCGGCATGCCGGTAAGTTTGAGGCTGAGATCGCCATCGCCGAAAGTGCTCTCGAACGTGGCTCTGATCTCGTTAAGGGTCTGTTTCGTCTTTGCAAATCCGCGGTGTGTGTCTTCCAGCGCGATGACCATGAGCGAGAGTGTGCCGTCATCGTCCAGAAGTTTGCCCGAGATAAGCGGATGCTTCAGCAGCGAAGCGCGCAGGGCGGAGAAGTCTTCGACCTCGTCCATGGACGGCGCAATGACGTAAGGCCGTGATCCGTCAGCCTGTGGCGGCATTCTTGCCGAAAAGATAGAGAGGACCGTTTTAACCCCGTCGACCCAGCGCAGATCGATATGGAGGGTGCGCAGGTCTTCGAGCCGTTCGGGGGTGAAAACGCTGTCGCCTTCGATTACCAGGAACACATCCCGCTCGCTGCCCGGGAAGCGCTCCGTCATCTGCTGAAATGTCGCGTAGTGTGCCGAGTCCGAACGGAATATCTGCCTCAGTTCGCTGCTGAATTGGAGTTGAACGATGCCGGCGACGAAAAATGCGGTGATCGCCAGCACGACCGCCAAGGCGGCCCGCGGAGACCGCAGCGCCAACAGACCGAGCCGTTCCAACCCAAATCCCACCCGCATGCTGAATACATCGCCACAGTGGTTTGCTCCTGTCAACAGGGGCGGGGGAGTACAGGGCGTCTCGCGGGTCAGGCGGAAGCGGTCTTGCCCTCTTCATAGGCGTGGCTGGCCTCCAGCCAGGCCTCTTCAAGGCTGTTCAGGGTCTTTTTCCACTCGCCGCGTTCACGGGCGAGGTCCTGGGCATCCTCCGGCGCACGTCCGTACAGCTCCGGATCGCCGAGCGCCGCATCGAGCTTGGCGATTTTGGCCTCGGCCTCGGAGATCTTGGTTTCACAGCCACGCACCCGCTTTTTGAGATCATTGAGCCGTTCACGCTCGCGGGCCGCCTGTTGGCGGCGTTCCTGTTTGCTGAGAGCCGGCGCGGCCGGCTTTGTGCCGTCCGTCTCCGTCTTTTGGTCTGCCTCCGGTTTTCGTTTCCGCAGCACCAGCTTACGGTAATCCTCCAGATCGCCGTCGTAGGGCGCAACCGTGCCTTGGTCGACAAGCCAGAGGCGTTCGGCGCTGGTTTCGACAAGATGGCGGTCGTGGCTGATCAGAATGACCGCACCCTCATAATCATTGAGCGCGTGGATGAGTGCCTCGCGGCTGTCGACGTCGAGATGGTTCGTCGGCTCGTCGAGGATGAGCACGTGGGGCGCGTGAAAACCGGCCAGCGCGAACAGCATGCGCGCCTTCTCGCCGCCCGACAGCTTCTCGATCTCGGTGTTTGCCTTGTCGATGCTGAAGCCGAACTGGCCGATCTTGGCCCGACGCTGCGCTTCCGTGGCCTCGGGCATCAACTGGCGCCCATAGTCGTAAGGTGTGCTCTTGCCGTCGAGTTCGTCGAGCTGATGCTGCGCGAAGTAACCCACCTGCAGGCGGTGCGAGCGCCGCAGGCTTCCGCCGGTCGGTTGCAGCCGGTCGGCGATCAGCTTGGCGAATGTGCTCTTGCCGTTGCCGTTGGCGCCGAGCAGCGCGATCCGGTCATCCGGGTCAAGACGCAAATTGAGATCGCGCAGGATCGTCTTGCCGGGCTCATAGCCGGTGGACACGTCCTCAAGCGTAATCAGTGGCGGCGCCAGTGCCTTTGCGGGAGCCGGAAACAGGAACGGAAACACCGTTTGCTCGACCACCGATGCAATCGGCTGCATACGCTCAAGTGCCTTGATGCGGCTTTGCGCCTGGCGCGCCTTGGTCGCCTTGTAGCGGAAGCGGTCGACATAGGACTGGATGTGGCGCCGCGCATCGTCCTGCTTCTTTTTCATCTTGAGTTGCAGCGCCTGCTGCTCACGGCGGGTGCGCTCGAATCGGTCGTACCCCCCTGAATAGAGCGTGAGCTTTGCCTGATCGAGATGCAGGATGGAGCCGACCGAACCATTCAGGAGGTCGCGGTCGTGGCTCACCATGAGCACGGTGTATGGATAGCGCCTGATGTAGTTTTCGAGCCACACCGTGCCTTCAAGGTCGAGATAGTTGGTCGGCTCGTCGAGCAGTAGAATGTCGGGCTC
>JAJFHL010000277.1 GCA_021775615.1 Hyphomicrobiales bacterium | reverse complement strand
AGATTGAGGATCTCCTCACTCAGGTCCGCATCGATCAGGGCGTTCAGCCTGCGGGCCGGGTCGTCGCCCGCCGCATCCAGAAATACCTGCAATTTGCGGTAATAGTCCTTGCTGAAATGACGCGCGGTGGCTTCGAGCAATTCATCTTTGTTCTTGAAGTACAGATGCAGCATGCCGCGTGAAAGCCCGGCGCGCTGAACGATGGTGGTGACCGTGGTGCCCGTCACACCAACATCGACGATCGACCGGATTGTGGCCTCGATCAGGTCCATCCTGCGGTCACGTCTTGGCTTGGTCAGCGCCGTGGCTGTCATCCCAGAACCTGCCCGGTCGTAACACCGGCAGCCTTGTGCGTTCGGGTTTCCTTCGCCGGCGAATGAAGGGCGTTCCGCCCGGTTCGCTTGACTTTTCGCGTCAATTATAGCAAATTCTGGACGATTGTCCATTTTTTGCACTGCGGTGCCTCATAGCGGCGCTTACTGGCTTGAAAATCGGGCAAGCAGCACGGGCCGTACGCCGGTGTTTGCCTTGGCCTTTAGGGTCGACGTGGACCACCCCCTGTTTGGAACGAACGCCACCCATGCTGCAGCCCAATCCATACGACGTCCTGTTCGAGGAGGTGCAGATCGGCCCGGTCACGGCGCCGAACCGCTTCTATCAGGTGCCGCACGCCTGCGGCATGGGGCACCTGCGACCTCAGGCCCACGCCGCCATGCGCGAGGTCAAGGCGTTGGGTGGTTGGGGCGTGGTCTGCACCGAGGAAACCGAAATTCACCCGAGCTCTGACCTGTCGCCCTATTCCGAGCAGCGGCTCTGGGATGAACGGGACATTCCGGCACTCTCACTGATGGTCGAGGCGGTTAAACGTCACGGCGCTCTGGTCGGCATCGAGCTGGTGCATAACGGGCATATGGCGTCGAACCTCTTCTCGCGCCTTCCAGCGCTGGCCCCGGCGGACATTCAACTCGACGACGGCTACCCCAGGATGGCGCGGCGGATGGACAAGAGCGATATCCGTGAACTGCGCAGATGGCACCGTCGTGCGGCCCGCAACGCCAAGGCGGCCGGCTTCGACATCATTTATGTCTATGCCGGGCATGACATGGCCGTCCCGCAGCACTTCCTGCTGCCACGCTACAACCAGCGCAGCGATGAGTATGGCGGCAGCCTGGAAAACCGCGCCCGGCTTATCCGTGAGCTCCTCAGTGAAACCAAGGATGAGGTCGGGGACCGTTGCGCCGTCGCTCTGCGCCTCGGCCTCGACGAGCGCATGGGCGCCGACGGCATGCAGGCCCACGAAGAGGGCAGGGCGGTCGTCGAGCTTCTTGCCGACATCCCCGATCTCTGGGACGTCAATGTTTCCAACTGGCAGAACGATACAGTCTCGACGCGGTTCGAACCGGACGAAGGCTATGAAGTCGACCAGATGCGGTTCGTCCGCGAAGTGACCGGCAAACCAACGGTTGGGGTGGGCCGTTTCACATCGCCGGATCTCATGGTCCGGCTGGTCAGGGGCGGCGTCCTCGATCTCATTGGCGCTGCCCGTCCATCCATTGCAGATCCCTATCTGCCGAACAAAATCGCCGAGGGTCGGACCGACGCCATCCGCGAGTGTATCGGCTGCAACATATGCGCCAGCTCCGACAAGCTCGGAGTGCCGATCCGTTGCACCCAGAACCCCACCATGGGCGAAGAATGGCGGCGTGGCTGGCATCCCGAGAGCATCGCGCAACGGGCAAGCGATGCCGAGGTGCTGGTGGTGGGGGCCGGGCCGGCCGGCCTCGAATGCGCCCTCCAGCTCGGCCGCCGCGGCTACCGGGTGTCCGTGGCTGAGGCGACCGGTGAGTTCGGCGGCAGATCGTTGCGCGAGAGCGGGCTGAAGGGCCTCACGGCGTGGCGGCGGGTGGCGGACAATCGCCTTTACGAACTGTCTCAGATGGCAAATGTGCGGCTGTATCGCGAAAGCCCCATGAGCGCCGGCGACATCGTGGAAACGGAAAGCGCCGCAGTGTTCCTCGCCACCGGCGCTCGATGGCGCGGTGACGGTACCGGCCGCACTCATTTCCGCCCGGTTCAGGGCCTGAGCGACATTGCGGTCTTTACGCCGGATGATGTCATGGCTGGAAACCTGCCCGTTGGCCCTGTCGTGATCTACGATGATGACCAAGGCTATATGGGCGGAGTGATTGCCGATCATCTCGCCGGCAAGAGTCTGGCCGTTACCTTCGTTACCACCGCCAGCATCGTTTCGCCGTTCACCACACTCACTCTTGAGCAGCACCGCATACAGTCATCTTTGATCGCCGCGGGAGTGAAGCTGGTCCTCTCCAGCAAACTCGTTGCCGCCGGCAGGGGAACCGTCTCAACGGCTGACATCTATGGCGGGTCCCGGGACGAGATTGCCTGCACCGGCCTTGTACTGGTGACCGCCAGGGACATAGACCGGTCGCTGTCGGCCGCATTGAAGCGAGAGGCGCCCGATCTCTGCGTTGAGACAATTGGTGACGCGCTGGCGCCGGGACTGATTGCCGACGCTACCTTCAGTGGGCATCTGGCGGCGCGGAACTTCGAATCGGACGTCTTGGAAACCGAGGCCGCAATCTATCGCCGCGAAATGCCGGCGCTCCCTGCCGTCAACACACTCTAACCCCGGGGGTCACTCGCATGAATCAGCAAGTTCGTCGCGCAGGGCGCAGAAAAGGTGCAGGCCGTCAGGGAAGGCTTGAGGCCCGACAGTCGGCCGGCCCCTCGCAGGCCATCTGGCCCGGCATCGAAGGCGGCAAGTTCCAGCCGCTGGCTCGCGGTGACATGGACAAGATCCATGCGGCGGCCCTGTCTATTCTTGAGACCACCGGCCTCGGCGACCCGATCCCGGAACTGCTTGCTATCGTTCTGCCCAAAGGAGCGCTGCTCAATGAGCATGGCCGGCTGTGTTTTCCACGCGCCCTGATGGAGGACCTGATCGCCGGCGCGGCAAGGGAATACTATGTCCATGCCCGGGGCAGCCGGGCCGGCAAGGACGACGTGCACTGCGTCCGGAACTCGGTCTTCTATTCCAACTCCGGCACCGCGGTGACCACCTTTGAAGCTGGAACCCGAACTTTTCGGGCATCGACCGTGCTGGACATCTACGACTTCACCCGCCTGGTCGACACCCTCGACAACATCCACATGATTGGCGATACGGTGATCGGCACCGATGTGCCCGACGACTTCGAGCATGACATGACCATGGTCTACGCCATGCTGGCGGGCAGCGAAAAGCCGGGCTGCCTGTCATTCCGCCATCGCAAGCACATCAAGCCCGCCATCGAACTCTTCGACATGGCTTCAGGTGGCGAGGGCACGTTCCTCAAGAAGCCCTCGATCATTTTCGGCGGCTGTCCGATCGTCTCGCCCCTGCGGTTCGGCGTCGAAAACCTCGAAATCCTGATTGAGGCGAGCCGCCTTGGGCTGACAAGCGATATCGCCGTCGCCCCGCAGTCGGGCGCCACCGCGCCGGCGCCCCTGGCCGGGATCCTCGCTCAAGTGGTGGCCGAGACCCTGGCATGCCTGGCGATCGTCAACCTGAACACGCCGGGCTGTCCGCTGACATTTGCCGCATGGCCGTTCATCACCGACCTGCGCACCGGCTCCTTCACCGGCGGCAGCGGCGAGCAGGCGCTGGTATCATCGGCCGCGGTGCAGATGGGCAATTATTACGATCTGCCGAACAGCATCGGCTGCGGCATGACGGATGCCAAGATGCCCGACGCGCAATATGGTTACGAGAAGGCCCTGTCCTTCACCCTTGCCGCCCATGCCGGCGCCAACCGCCTGTGCGAGGTCGGCGGCATGATGGGCTCCCTGATGGGCTGCAGCTTTGAATCCATGGTCATCGACGACGAGGCGATTGGCATGATTTCCCGTACCCTGCGCGGCATCGAGGTCTCCGACGAAACCCTCTCGCTCGACGTTATCCACGCTTGCGCCGTGGACCCGGGGCACTTCCTCGGCAACAACCAGACCATCGAATTCATGGAAAGCGAATACGTCTATCCGGCGCTGATGGACCGCTCGCCGACCGACCAGTGGGAGCAGGAAGGTTCCGCCGATCTCTTCGAGCGCAGCCGGGCCAAGGTCGCCGAAATCATGTCGAGCCATTACCCCAACTATTTCGGCGCCGGGCAGGATGCCACGATACGCTCCACCTTCCCCATCCGCATCGAGAGCGACGACATGACGGCCGCCGCAAACCGCTGGTGAGTGACCGCCCGCCTGCGCAGGCCGTTATGCATGTGCGGATTATCTGCGGCGATGTTATCCGGTCGGTCGGCGGCGCACCTGAGCAGGCAGTGCAAATGCGATGAGAATTGCATGAGAAACCGCGGCCCGCCGCAATGCTGAAACAGAATCGAAACAATATTTCCGGTTGTACCGGCTCCGACTGCACTTGTTTCCGGAGCAGCAGTCACCAGTTCAAGGCGGGCCGTGGTCATTGACGAGGGAGCCGCGAATGCCCGGCCGGGCATTCAGATTTGGAGGAGGTCGTGCCGTCGCCAGAAATCCGCTTTTTCAAAGACAGCAACGGTTGCAACATCGCCTATGCGGTGCACGGCACCGGTCCGCTCGTCATCTGTCCGGCATGGTGGGTCAGTCATGTGGAAAAAGACTGGGGCCATGAGGCCTTTCACAACTTTTGCCGTGCTGCCGGTGAGGGCCTGACCCTGGTGCGCTACGACCGGCCGGGCGTTGGTCTGAGCGACCCGAGTACGCGTCCGCTCACATTGGAAAATGAAGCCGCACTGCTCGCGGACATGATTCTGGAACTCGGTGCCGAACGGTATTCGCTTTTCGCCGCGTCCTGCGCCGGCCCGACGGCGATCGTACATGCGGCACGGCACCCGCACGAGGTCGAGCGGTTGTGCTTCTACGGATCCTATGCCGAGGGACCTGCACTCTGCACCACGGAGATACAGGACGCCGTGCTTGCCGCCGTAACGGCTCATTGGGGGCTTGGGTCGCGCGCCATGGCCGACATACTCCTGCCCGATGAGGATCGCCAAACCATAAACGCTTTCGCGCGCTATCAGCGCGATGCCGCCAGACCCGAGGTTGCGGCCGCGATCTTGAAACTCACCTACGAGATGGATGCACGCGATCATCTGAAAGGCGTCTTGGCGGACACGCTCATCCTCCATCGCCGCGACGACCGGGCCATTCCGTTCGCCTCGGCGCGGGCGCTGGCGGCGGCAATTAAGGGCTCACGCCTGGTTACTCTGGAAGGGAGGGCTCATCCGCCGTGGGTGAACGGCGATCAAATCGCGGCACTGGCAAACAGCTTTCTGCGGGGCAGAGAGGCACAAGCGCAACGCGCGCCGGCCAGGCGAACCGGGGACCTCCCGCTGGACGCCGACAACCGGCGCCTGAACATTGACGGCGAACTGATAGCGCTGACGCCGCTTGAGTTTTCCGTCATGCAGGAGCTTGCCGGCGCACCGAACCAGATTGTCACCCGCGATCATCTGCTCGCCGAGGTCTGGAAGCAGCCCTACGAGGGCTCCAACAGGATTGACTCGCTGATGCGCGGCCTGCGGCGAAAGCTCGGACCCTATTCGGCCTCCATAGAGACCGCCATAGGCCACGGCTACAGGTTTGTCGGCTGGACACGGCGGCCATAGCAGCAATCTCACAGGATTCTCATGCAGCCCTCATGGGGTTCACAAGCGCGGTTCCGATGGTGGCGCTATGTCTCGCAGCCGATTGTTCCAGACGAGGAAGCATCATGAAGACTCTTGCGCTCAAACGAATGCAGGCGGCCTATCTCGATATGGGCGAGGGGACACCGATCATATTCGCCCATTGCTCCAGCGCGAGCCACAAGGAGTGGGCGTCTTTCGCGGCGCGCCTTGCCGTCGGCCACCGGGTGCTGGTACCCGATTTTCTCGGATACGGCAGGTCCTCGCCATGGCCGCCGAAGGGGTCCGCGATCGTGGATTCAGATCTCGACGTGCTCAATGCGCTGATCGAAATCGCCGGCCCGAATGTGCACCTGGTCGGCCATTCCTATGGCGGTGCGCTTTGCCTTGAGGCGGCACGGCAGGACGCGGAGCGGGCGGAGGGCCTGGTGGCAAGCCTCTGCATTGTGGAACCGGTATCGTTCCATCTCCTCAACACCGGGCACCGCACCGAGGAATGGCGGGAGATTTCGGCTGTCGCCCGCACGGTGATCGGCGCCTGCGCGCGGGCCGAATGGAACAAGGCGGCGAACGCCTATATGGGCTTCTGGCTCGGTCCCATGAAATGGCGGCTGTCGCCTGCGCGGTTTCGCAAGGAGGTCGTCAGAACCGTCGCCAAGGTGGCGCACGAATTCGGCACCATGTTCGACAACAGCCTCACACCCGGAGATTACGCCGGGATCGGTTGTCCGGTGACGCTTATCCGCGGCGGGCGCAGTCCACGGCCGGCAACGGCCGTTGTGGACATTCTCCACGCGTCCATGGCTCACGCCGAACTGCATGACATCCCGTCCGCGGGCCATATGAGCCCTTTTACGCACAAGGGCTGCGTCAACGGTCTCATCGAGGGGCATCTTTCGGCTGTCGTCACCCTGGAACCTCGCGGACCGCAGGTCTCCGCAAAGCCCGGCCGGAGTGAACGCCGCGTGCAGTAGTGTTTCAGATATCAGGCGCTGCCGGCATCCAAGAGGGCCATCGTGGGTATCCATGGATGTGCCGTCAGGCTCGCCTTGCGCCAGGTGAGGTGCAAAGCTCGGGTGAATTCCGGTGCGTCTTCGACCGGATGCAGCCGCCTCTGGTCAACCAGGTGCGATATCAAACGCCACGGCAGGTAGGCGGAGCCGCCCTTGTCGAGCAAATAGTCCAGCGCCCAGCGGCTGGCGCCGAAGGTCATGTGAGCCGTCTCCTCGACCGGCCATGCGAGAGAGTGCCGGCGGCGAAATTCAGGTCCCAGATCGACATAAACATAGGCCGGATCCCAGGCCACTGCGGGACGAGGTGTGGTTGAGACCAGCACCAGCCGGTCCTCTCCCGCGTCGGCGGAGAAAAGATCGACGCCGTTCAGCGGTTCGGGCGCGAGCGCCGCGTCGATCAGGCCGCTTTGCAGCCAGCGCCGGAGGTCGCCCAGATCGCCGGACCAGGCTTCAAGGGCGAGATCGGACTGCCCGGTCCGCACGCGCTCGAGCCATTCGGAACCGGCGCCGTCCCACAGGTCGAAGTGGCAGCCAAAGCTGAACATGCCGGAAAAGCCTCTCGGCAGGCCGACCGCCTTGCGCGCCTGGTCCCAGGCCTGGGTCACCAGCTCGGCGTGCCTCAGGAACACGAAACCCGCCTTGGTCAGCTCCGCGCCACGCCGCGAGCGCACCAGCAGCTTCTGGCCCAATGCCTCTTCCAGCACATCGAGCCGTGTGGTTACGGTTGACTGGGTGACATGGAGTTGTTCGGCGGCCTTGTTGAGGTTGCCCATCTGCACCACTGCGAGGAATGTCTGGAGTGCCGCGATGTTCATGATTTTGCCATTCGTTAATTCGAAATTATAAAATTAATATATCAAGTAAATTCGTTTTCCTGATACAAAATCCTGCGCCATAATCGCTCCCGAGAAACCGGCAAGGCATCTGGCCAAAGGGAGACTGCCATGGACTTCAGCATTCAGCTTTCCGCCTATTATCCTGACAAGAGCTATGGCGGCGACCGGCTTTATCGCGACATGCTGGAGCAGGCGGTTCTGTCCGACCGGGTCGGCTTCGATGCGGTTTCCCTGACCGAACACCACCTGATCAACATCTTGATGATGCCGGCCCCTCTGCAGTTCGCGGTCAAGATCGCCGACGCGACCGAACGGGTGAAGATCATGACCTCGGTCGTGGTGCTGCCCCTGCATGACATGCGGATCTTTGCCGGAGAGGTAATCGCCGCCGACATCTTCACCGACGGGCGTCTGATGCTCGGCGTCGGCCGCGGTGCATTCCCATTCGAGATGGAGCGCCTCGGTGTGCCGATCGACATCTCGCGCGAGAAGTTCGATGAGTCACTGGATGTGCTGACCGCCCTGCTGAGCCGGGAAGAGGTGTCCTGGGACGGCAAGTACTACACGTTCGAACCCCTCACCATCATGCCCCGGCCGGCCCGTCCCGGCGGTCCTCCCATGATGATGGCGGTCATGGTGCCCGAAGCCATCTATCACTGCACCAAACGAGGCTTTCACATCCAGACCACGCCGCTGTCGGGCGACCACCAGCACATGCTGGATCAGACCGACGCATTCCGCCGCGGCAAGGAGGAGTTGGGCGACGACGGGCGCCACCTGACGCTTTCCCTTTCCCGGGTCGCCTTCATCGCTTCGAACCCGCACGACCGCCAGGCCAAGATCGAGGCGGCATATGACTATTACAGCCGCTTCGACAATGTCATGAGGGGCGGACCGGGGATCGTCGACAACGGCATTATCAGACCCTTGCCCCGCAAGCAGAGCATCGAGGATCTCGCCGAGAGTCTCCTGATCTGCACGCCAGCGGAAATGGTCGACAAGCTTGGCCCCTATGTCGATGCCGGCATCGACCGGGTCATCCTCAATGTCAATTTCGGCGCCGGCCAGGCCGAGACCCTGGACTGCATCCAGTGCTTCGCCGAGGAAGTCATGCCACATTTCGCCGATACCGGCGCTGCCGCAGAGGCGGCCGAGTGAGTGGGAGCCTCATGACCGACGTCGTCGACTGCGACTACACGGTGGAGGGCTCTGGCCCGCCGCTGTTCCTGATCCACGGCATCGGTGCGGCGCGAGACACCTGGCGGTTCGTGACGCCGGTACTCAGCGAGCATTTCACCGTGGTGAGCTATGACCTGCGCGGCCACGGCACATCACCCCTGCCGGACGGCGAGTTCGGGCTCGACGAACTGGTCAATGATCTGGAACGGGTGCGCGAGCGTGCCGGCTTTGAGCAGGCGCATTTCGCCGGCCACTCGCTCGGCGGCATGATCGGGCCGGCCTATGCCTTGAAATACCCCGATCGGGTGCTCTCGCTCGGTGTTCTGTCGACAGCCGCCTTCCGCACCGATGACGACAGCGCCAAGGTCTGGGGTGTGGTCCGCGCCATGGAAGACAAGGGCATCGGGCAGGTGCTCGATACCCTGGTCGAGCGCTGGTACACCGATGCCTTCATCGAAGCGCACCCCGATATCGTCCAGCGCCGCCTGAAGCAGGTGGTCGGCATGGACGCGGATGTTTTCATGAATGTCTTCCGGATCTATGCCGGCACCGAAATGCAGCCCTGGCTGCACGAGGTCACCGCCCCTTCACTGGTGCTCACCGGTGAATTCGACGGCGGCTGTAATCCGCGCCTCAATAGCCTGATCGCTGAGGCCCTGCCCAGTTCCGAGCTGGTCATTTTGCCCGGCTACAAGCACTCCCTCCTGCTTGAGGCCGGCGAAGACGTGGCGCAGCACATGATCCGGTTTGTGAGCGCGCTTTGATCTGCTGAGTTTCACGGTTTCGCGCCCGACGCGCTGACGCAGACAAACTTGCAGCGATCGATCATGCCCGACGGTCTGCATTGTTTTCTATAATCTGGCCGCGCGCTGACCTGCGCGTACCACTGCCGGCCGGCGGCCTGGCAGGTTTCTCGGGATAAAAACCGATCCTCGTGAATCATGGGCGACACGGCGACCGCCATCAGCAAAAACCATTCCTGCACGGATGCCTCCATCTTGGCAGTTGGCCCGGTTCCACGGGGAGGCAAAATCAAGGCGAAATGTGACGAACTCGTGTTGCGACTCCCATTTGTAATGTAGATGTAACCTTTGAGCCTCCGGTCCATGTAACTGGACGCTCGCGCCCTGGTCGCGTAAGACAATGCGCCGGTTCCCATGGAAGGTGAGTTGTGTGAAGTTCTCAAGCCGAAAACCCCTGATTTTCGCCCTTTTTGCTGCGCTGCTCATCTCCATAAGCGCTGCCGGCGCCTGGGCGGCGGAGGCGGCGCACCCCAATGACGTGGCACGGTTCCTGGCGGGGCTGGAGCCTGCAACCGATTCACCTCTCACGCCCCTGGCACGCTCCGCCGGCTGGAGGAGCCATTCCCGCGAAATGCGCTCGGCCTGGCGCGCCATCGACAGCCGTCAATTGTCGAACATCAGTTCCTGGGCGTCGTCGAAGCTCCGCAGGCGCAGCGCCACCATGTTCTACATGTTCGGCGGGCCTGACTTCGCCCATGCCGATGCCTTTTATCCGCACGCTTCGACCTACGTGTTGAGCGGCCTTGAACCGGTCGGGCGCAAGCCGCCCGTGGCCGCGCTCAGCGGCGAGCAACTGACATCGGCGCTCGCGACGCTGCGCGGTTCATTCACGAATTTTCTGAAATACGGCTATTTCATCACCTCGGAGATGAACGCACAGTTCAAGTCCGGCAGGTTCACCGGCACCCTGCCGGTCCTCTACGTCATGCTGGCGAGCTCGGGCAAGACCATCCATAAGGTGGAATACGTCGCGCTGTCCGGCGGCAAGGCGGTGCGCGTCCGCAACGGTTCGGCTGTCCGGATCACCTTTTCGGGCCGCCGCGGCGGGGAAAAGACGCTCTATTATTTTCAGACCAACCTGGCGGATGCGGGCGTTGCCCAGAGCGGCTTTCTGACGTTCTGCGCCCGCCTGGGGGAGGGCGATGCGCTGGTCAAGAGCGCGTCGTATCTCCTGCATCTCGGGCATTTTTCGCGGGTCCGTTCGTTCCTGTTAAAGAACAGCGCCACCATCGTCCAGGACGACACCGGCATTCCGTTCAAGTATTTCAAGCGCTCCACATGGCGCCTGCGGCCGTTCGGCAAATACCTCGGCCCCATCGAAATTTTCAAGCACGCCTACCAGGAAGATCTCGCCCAGTTCTTCAAGACCGGCGGCGCACGCTCCATCAGGTTCGGGATAGGCTACCGCTGGCATCCAACCCGCACCAACGTCCTGGTTGCGGAGAGGAACTAGACCGGTTGATTTTCAGCTCTGGCTCGAGATCACAAAAGTGATCTTTCGCGTCTTGCGCACATCGAAGCTCTTGGCCGCGTGGAAGGCCGGGAACCCGCCCGCTTCCACATTGTCGACGCTGACCTGCCAGTTGCGGGCGGTCTTGTCGCCTTTCTGGATGCAGATCCTCTGGGTGACCGGTTCGCCGTCTTCATAGAGCTTGAAGGGGCCCTGCGAATGGCCACGGCCGCCTTCGTTGCGCAGACCGCCGATCGCAGTCGTGACGGGGTTTCCGTCCTCTTTGGTGACCGCTTCGATCACCACAGGATAGCATTTGACCCGAACGGTTTCGTGATCCGACATAACGCACTCACTCTCTGCAACACACCGTGCAAAGCATGGCCCGCACGTCGTCGCAGCGCAACCCCGTGTGCGCAAGATTGTGTCGGATCATGAGAGCGGGATCAGGAAAAGTGGATACCGGTTTTCCGTCCGATCCCGCTCCAAAATGTTAGAAGCGATCACGTTTCATCGACTTAGGTGGTTCCACCTAAGTCGATCGTGATCTAGCGCCGGGGGACCGGCTCACTGCATGCGCAGCACGGGTTCGATGCGCTCCAGCGCCCAGTCGATCTGGTCTTTGGTGATGGTGAGCGGCGGGGCGAACCGGATCGTGTCGACGTGGGTCTCCTTGCACAGGAGGCCGGCTTCGCGCAGCGCCTCGCAATAGCGCCGTGCACCCTCCGCCTCGTCATGGAACTCGACGGCGATCATCAGTCCGCGGCCGCGAATTTCCTTGATGAGATTGTTGCGGATGTCCTGCAGGCCCTTGAGAAAATAGTCGCCCATTTCGGCTGCATTCTCGATCATGCCTTCCTCGACCAGCACTTTCAGGGCCGCCCGCGCCACCGCACAGGCCATCGGGTTGCCGCCGAAGGTGGAGCCGTGCTGGCCGGGCTGCAGGACGCCAAGCACTTCTGAGTTGGAGAGCACCGCGGAGACCGGATAGAAACCGCCCGACAGGGCCTTGCCGATCAGTGTCAGGTCCGCCTCGATGCCTTCGTGCTCCTCCGCCAGAAGCTTGCCGGTGCGCCCCAGCCCGGTCTGGATTTCGTCGAGGATCAACTGCACCTCGTGCCTGGTGCAGATCTCGCGGACGGCCTTGAGATATCCGTCGGGCGGGATGATGACCCCGGCCTCGCCCTGAATTGGTTCCACCAGAAAGCCCACCGTATTGGGGGTGATGGCCTGTTCCAGTGCGTCCGAATCGCCGAACGGGATCACCTTGAAACCGGGCGCGAAGGGGCCGAAGCCCGAGCGCGCGGCGGGGTCCGTCGAGAACCCGACGATCGAGATGGTGCGGCCATGGAAATTGTCGGCGCAGACGATGATCTCCGCCTGGTTCTTGGGCACGCCCTTGACTTCATAACCCCATTTGCGCACCGCCTTGATGGCGCTTTCCACCGCCTCGGCGCCGGAGTTCATCGGCAGAACCTTGGAGGTGTTGGTGAGCTCGCAGATCTCTTTGTAGAACAGCGCCAGCTGGTCGTTGCGGAAGGCGCGCGAGGTGAGCGTGAGGCGCTCGGCCTGCTCGAACATGGCCTCGCGGATCTTCGGGTGGCAATGGCCCTGGTTGACGGCGGAATAGGCCGACAGGCAATCGAGATACTTCTTGCCCTCGGTGTCCCACACCCAGACCCCTTCGCCGCGCTCCAGCACCACGTCAAGCGGTTTGTAGTTGTGGGCGCCAAGTTCGGATTCCAGCGCCAGATAGTCTTCGAATTCCATCGCCATCAAACTTCTCCTGCGCGTTGCCTCATGGATTCATCAGATTTCCTGAAGCCGGCCCTCTCCCCCTGCCCAACCAGCCCTGAGGATACCATACCGGGTGGTTGGGCAGGGGGAGAGGGCCGGTGCCGACTTCAGGGTCAGCCCCTCAAGCGTAGGCTTCTGCGACGGCGCGTTCCGCCGACCTTGTGATCGATTTTCCGAACAGGCTGCCGGCGAGATCCACCAGAATGTGGGCGCTCTTGCCGGCCGCATCAATGAACGGGTTCAACTCGACAATGTCGAGCGATCCTAGCACACCCGCCTCATAGATCAGCTCCATGCACAAATGCGCTTCGCGGTAGGTCGCGCCGCCGGGCACCGTGGTGCCGACGCCGGGCGCCAGCGAGGGATCGAGGAAATCCACATCGAGGCTGACATGGAGATGCCCGCCGGCCTTGGCCACATGGTCGAGGATCTCGCGCATGATCACCACCACGGAGCGCTCATCGATGGCCCGCATGTCGTAGACATTGAGACCGCTCTTCACCACCGCGTCCCGTTCGATGCGGTCGACGGAGCGGATGCCGAAGAGATAGAAGTTCGACGGATCGACAGTCGGCTTGCCGCCTTCGAAGCCGAGGTCCTTGGAGCAGATGCGTCCGGTCAGCGCCGCCACCGGCATGCCGTGCACATTGCCCGACGGTGATGACAGGGGTGTGTTGAAATCGGTGTGCGCGTCGAGCCACAGAACAAAGAGCGGCCGTTTGGTTTGGGCGCAATGCATCGCCGCCGCCTTGATCGACCCCATGGAAAGGGAATGGTCGCCGCCCATGATCACCGGGAGCTGCCCGGCGCCAAGAACGTCCAGCGTTTGCGCCTCAAGAGCATCGCACCATTGCCGGACTTCGTTGACATGGCGGCCGCCCGACGTGGTTTCGGCTTCCGGATTGCGGGGCCCCGAGATGTCGCCGTGGTCGGTGACCTTGTGGCCGAGTTCCTTGAGGGCCTGCGGCAGGCCGGCAATGCGCAGCGCTTCGGGCCCGAGGCAGGCGCCCCTGATGCCGGCGCCGACATCGCTCGGCATGCCGATCAGGCCAAGGTGTTGAGAATTGGACTTGGGGTCCCGGACGTCGCGGTTGGTCATTTGTTTTGTTCCTGAGAAGAGTACCTGGCGGCGCCGCAGCCGGCGTCATCGCTTACATGCAGGCATTCTGTCTCAATTTGCTGAAAATGTGCTGCCGAAGATGTCATGCGTGGCAATAGAACCTGCCGCTTCACCACAGCGCCGCGGCAGCAAATCCCATGCGAACCAACAGGTCCTCGTCGTGATCGATCTCAATTTTAGGAGCGGGATCGGAGGGAAAGCCGGTGTCCACTTTTCGTGATCCCGCTCTAGCCGTAGAGGTCGAACCAATCAGTGGATTCGAACCATTTGCGGTATATTTTGTCGTATCGTCCGTCCGACCTGAGCTTCTGCAGGAAGGAATTCAGCCAGTTGAGGAAGTCGGGATCATTCTTGCGGATGGCGAACGCGATGGCCTCGTCGGTGAACGGTTCATCCAGAAAGACGACGCTTTCCGAGCCGTGCATTGCCACATAGGTCGCATGATACGGGCGGTCGTAGACGAAGGCGTCGATGGTGCCTTCCAGAACCGCGGCGGCCGCGCCCGCTTCGGTATCGAACGGCCGGTATGTCGCCTCCGGCAGGAACCGCCTCACCGCGTCCTCTCCCGTCGTTCCCGGTTTCGACGCGACGGAGTACTTTGCATCATTCAGATCGCGGTACGAGGTCACTTCGTTGGCCAGTTTCTTGTTCAGCAGAACGGTCTGTCCGACTTCCATATAGGGGTCGGAGAAATCCACCTTCAAAAGCCGCTCCTCGGTCACCGACATGCCGCTGATGATGATGTCGCAGCGGCCCAGCGAAAGCGACGGTATGATGCTGGTCCAGCGGGTGTTGACCGGCGCGAAGTCGACGCCGAGATCCCGTGCCATCTCTCGCCCCAGATCGATGTCAAACCCGCCGAAACTCGTCACCTGGCCGCCTTTTCGCTCATCGGCGGGCCGCAGGCTGCGCTCGCGCAGTCCCGACCTGGTCCCCACCATCTCGAACGGCAGGTAGCCGGCTTCGAAGCACATGCGGACCTTGCCGCGTTCGAGAATCCCGCTCAATGTCGAGTTGGGGTCCAGCGCCTTGTCCTGTGCCCAGCCCAACGGGGCTGTCACCAGCCAGAGCAGTACGACAAGCACCGTTGTCCTGATCGATGCAGACATGGCGTACCTCACTTTTCTCGTCTTCAGCATGGCCGCCTCACTCCGCTGGTGCCGTTTCCGCCACCGCTTCGGGCTCATCTGCCTTGTCGAGCGGGTGAATGGTCCATCCGGTCCATCCGAATATGAGGGTGACCAGCGGGGACAGCCAACAGAAGAAGGCGAACGGCAGGTAGGCGATGGTGGCGACCCCGAGTGTCGCCGCCTGGTAGACCCCGCCGGAGTTCCAGGGCACGAGGTTGGCGGTCACCGTGGCGCTGTCTTCGACCGCGCGGGACAGGTTCTTGGCGTGCAGGCCCCGGTCTCGATAGGCCTGGGCGTACATACGGCCGCCCATGACGATCGCCATGTACTGGTCGCACAGCACAAGGTTGGCGCCGAGGCAGGTCAGCACCGTCGACGTGATCAGCGAGCCGTTCGACGTGGCGAGCCGCAGGATTTTGTCGACGATCACCTTGAGCTGATGCGTCCCTTCCATGATTCCGCCGAACATCATCGCGCAGATGACGATGGAAATGGCGTACAGCATCGACGTGAATCCGCCCTTGGTGAGCAGGGTGTCCACCGCCTCGACGCCGGTGTTGGCCGCATAACCGCTGTATGACACTTCGAGCAGCTTCGGATAGGTGGCGCCTTCAAACACCAGGCCGAGGATGGCCGCCGCAATGACGCCGGCCACCAGGCCGGGAATGGCCGGCGCTTTCTTGTAGGCGCAGACGATAACCAGCACCGGAGGGATGAGGTGCCACGGCCCGACCGTGAAATCGCGCTCCAGTGTGGCGATGATTTCCTGAACCTTTGCAAGGTTCTCCTCGCCGCCGCCATACATGAACCCGAGTGCTATCTCGATCACGAGGGTCAGCGTGATGGCGACGCCCGATGTGTAGGTCATGTGCCGGATATGCGTGTAGATGTCGGTTCCGGCCATGGCCGGAGCAAGGTTGGTGGTGTCGGACAGCGGCGACATCTTGTCCCCGAAATAGGCACCCGACAGCACCGCCCCCGCGACCAGCGGCAACGGAAAACCGAGACCCGAGCCGATGCCCATCAGCGCGACGCCGATGGTTCCGGTGGTTCCCCACGACGTCCCCGTCGCCAGCGCCGTGATCGCGCAGATCACCACAGTGGCGGGCAGGAAGATCTCGGGCGACAGGATCTTGAGGCCGTAATAGAGCAGGGTCGGCACCACGCCGGACAGGATCCACACCCCGATCAATATGCCGATGATCAGAAGAATGACGATCGCCTGAAGCGAGTTCGTGATCCCCTTCAGCATGCCGTCCTGAATGACGTCCCACGAGTAGCCGGCGCGGTAGCCGACAATCGCCGACACCAGAACGCCGAGCAGCATGGGAATATGCGGGTCCGTCCCATAGACCACTATGGACAGCATGATCCCGACCACCAGGGAGAAAAGCGAGATCATCGCTTCCCAGAAATAAGGCTCTCGTTGTGTCTTGCTGGCAAACATTCGACCGCATCCCCCGACTGTTCGCTATCGGGACACGGGTCCGATCGGCACGTTGTTCATGGCTCGGTTCGAGCTTCTTCCCAGGTGCGTGGGCCCTCTTGCCCCGGATAACTTTTGCGTGTGGGATGATGATACGCGAACCGGCCGTTCCATGCACTTCTAATCGTCGCGCCGACCGCGCGAAACCATTTCGCAGTTACTGTGAGGCCGCCGGGATACGCACGTCTTCGAATGCCCCGCTGTCCGGATCAAGCCAGCACAGTTTGCCTTCCGCGATGGAGAACCAGGCGCCATGCAGCGCCAAGGTGCCGGTGCGCACCGCATCGGAGACAAAGGGAAAGCCGCGCAGATTGTCCAGGGAATACTTGACGCTGAGATGCTCAAGCGCCTGCTGGTGGCCATCCGGATCGACATCCACCGCCTGTTCCAGGAGCGTTTCGCGTACTGCCTTCAGCTGGTCGACCCAGGGTCCGATGAACTGGCCCACCGGCGTTTCCTGCGAGCTTGCCAGCGCTGCCGTAATGCCGCCGCACAGGCCATGGCCGAGGACGACAATATGATCCACCTGCAACTGCGTGACCGCGAATTCCAGCGCCGCAGACGTGCCGTGATAGGCACCTTCCACCTCGTACGGCGGCACCAGTGCCGCAACATTGCGCACCACGAACAGCTCTCCGGGCGCCGCCGCGAAGATGGTTGCCGGGTCCACCCGGCTGTCGGCGCAGCCAATCACCATGACTTTCGGCGACTGCCCTTCCGCCAGGGATCTGAAGCGGTCTTCCTCGTCGGCAAACCGGCTGGCGCGGAAGATGCCATAACCGTTCAGCAGATCTTCGGGAACCTGTGCGGTCATCTGGCGATCTCCGCATCGGCGGGAAGAGCGGTTTCCTTGGACTCCTTGCTGCCGCTCGTGCCGGTCGGGCGCGCCTCGCCCGACAGCGCTATGCGCAATATGGCATAACCCGCGAGCGCCGAGAGCACGGACCCGGTGAGGACGCCGATCCGCACCGCGGCGGCATGCTCGGGATCCGAGAACGCCAGGGTGCCAATGAACAGGCTCATGGTAAAACCGATCCCCGCGAGAAGCGACGCGCCATAGACCTGGAGCCAGGTGACGCCATCGGGCAGGCGCGCCAGGCCGAGCTTGATGCCAAGCCAGACGAAACTCATGATACCAACTTGTTTGCCGATGAACAGGCCCGCGGCAATGCCCAGCGGAATTCCGGCCATCAGGTCCGACAGGGCCAGGCCGTGCAGGGCAACCCCGGCATTGGCGAAGGCAAAGATCGGCATGACGCCGAAGGCGACCCATGGCGCGAGGCCGTGCTCGACGTATTTCAGAGGCGAATGGCCGTCTTCGTTTTGCGCCCGAAGCGGAATGAAGAGGGCAATGACGACCCCGGCCAGGGTCGCGTGCACACCGGACTTGAGGACGCACACCCACACCACCAGTCCGACGACCAGATAGGGTGAGAGGCGGGTGACGCCGCGATGGTTCAGGAACGCCAGTATGCCGACGCCGGCGGCGGCGATGGCGAGCACGGTGGGTGCCAGTTCGGACGTATAGAACAGGGCAATAATGATAATGGCGCCGAGATCGTCGATGATGGCAAGCGCCAGAAGAAACACCTTCAGGGCGACGGGCACCCGCGGGCCCAGCAATGCCAGTACCCCAAGGGCAAAGGCGATGTCCGTCGCGGCCGGTATCGCCCAGCCTCGCAGGGCGGTCGGGTCATCGAAATTGAGGACGATGTAGAACAGGGCCGGCACCGCCATGCCCCCGACAGCCGCGAAAACCGGCAGGCCGGCCTGCCGGCGGTTGGAAAGGCGTCCTTCGAGAAACTCGCGCTTTATCTCGAGCCCGACCAGGAAGAAGAAGATCGCCATCAAGCCGTCGTTGATCCACAGCAACAGCGGTTTGTCGAGCAGCAGCGCGCCGACCTGGATCACCACCGGTGTCGAGAGCAGCCGGTCGTAGGCCGCGGCGAAGGGCGAATTGTCGAGCACGAGCGCGCATGCCGCCGCGGCCATCAACACGATGCCGCCGGCCGCCTGGTGCTCGAAGAACGCCTGTGCGCCCCGCTTGAAGGCGCCGGGCTGTTTAATCGCTGCGATCACGTTGAGTATCTCCAAAAACAGGCCGCGACGGGTCGCGTCATACGCCCTCCAGGGCTTCCTCAAGGACGACGG
This sequence comes from Hyphomicrobiales bacterium, assembly GCA_021775615.1. GTDB lineage: Bacteria > Pseudomonadota > Alphaproteobacteria > Rhizobiales > JAJFHB01 > JAJFHM01. Next base: position 4,532 of record JAJFHL010000277.1, on the reverse strand, counting down.
GTGTGACAAAGCCCTCCGGTTTTATCGTCAGAACGCCACACTGCACCACGGTAAGGATGGTCTCCGCGGCGTTGCCGATGATGAGGCCGGGTATGCCGGTGCGGCTGACCGTGCCCATGACGATGAGGTCGACATCGTGCTCGTCGACCAGAGAAACGATCGCTTTTTGCGGTGTCGAGCGCGGCAGGTGCAATTGATGGTCAATGGTTGCCAGAGGGTAGTCTTTGAGCATCTCCTGTACCCGCTGGCGATGCAGGTCTTCATGCTTTTTCTTAAGCGCCGCCCGGGTTTCGTCGGGCACTTCGGAGGCCAGGGTATCGCGGTCCTTGCCCTCGACCTCCCAGGCATGGACGATATGCAGTTTGGCCGAGCTGGACGTCGCCAGGGACGTGGAGAGATCAAGGATCATTGTGTCCAACTTGCGCCCGGCCGGCCGATCCGGTTTCGGATCGATACAGGCCAGAATGCTTGAATATTGCGCCGATTGCCCCGGCTTCACGATCCACACCGGGCATGGGCATTTGCGCATCAGATGCGTGGCCGTGCTGCCGAAATAGACGTTCCGCAGCGATGCGCCTCCATCGGCGCTGGCGATGACCAGATCGTAACCGGCTCGGAGAACCTGCCTGATGATGTGCAGGAACGGAGTGCCGGCGAAGACGAGGGTGCGAACCTCGCTGACACCCTCCGCCTTGACCGCGTGCATCAGCCGCTCAAGACGTTTGCGCCGTTCGCCGACCGCGGCCTCGGTCGCATAGCGTTCGGGCAGGACGTCGATGAAGGTCAGCCGGGCGGCGTTCTCGCGGGCAAGCGCGACCGCCTGGCAGAACACGTCGTCCGCTCCGATGGTGTCGCTGTAGACCGCGAGGATGTTCTTGAACCGGCGCATTGTATCGTTGCCCTCCCTGGCAGCGTCTCCCGTTCGCTCACCACACCACCGGCCGCGAAATCACGGCACGATCGAGTGTGCAGAAGGGGTCTTGTGCGAAATCCGTCAGCCCTTCAGATATGGCCCTTTTGCATATGATGGCCTATTTCGTTCTTTACGGAGTTTTGATAGAAATCCTCTATCGAACTTTATTTTCTTCACGAAATCGGGGTGTGAGGGGCGATGCCAAGTTTGCGACAGCTGGAATACTTGTTGGCGATCGCCGCGGAGCGGCATTTTCGGCGCGCTGCCGAACGGGCCGGTGTCAGCCAGCCGACCCTCAGCGCTCAATTGAGCGCGCTGGAGGAGCGGCTAGGCGTGCAGCTGGTCGAGCGCAGCCGTTCCGGCGTCATGCTCACGCCGGCCGGCGAAGGCATCGAGACAATCGCCCGGCGCGTGCTGCGCGACGTGCAGGAGATCAAGGACGTCGCCGCCGGGCAGAAGGGCGAGTTGTCCGGGGTGGTCAGGCTGGGGCTGCCGCCCACGATCGGCCCCTACCTCCTTCCGCGCCTGCTGCCGAAGCTGCACAAGGCCTATCCGCAATTGAAGCTCTATGTGCGCGAGGAAGTGCCGCAAAGCCTGCCGTCAACCCTCCAGGATGGCGGTCATGACGTTGTAATCATGCCGGTGCCCGTGCGCTCCGGCGATCTGGTGAGCACGGCGCTGTTTCGCGAACCCCTCTATCTGGCCGTCCCTGCGGACCATCCTCTGGCGGCACGCGAGGAGGTCGAGCGAAATGACCTTCGCGGCCAGTCGATACTGACCCTCGAGACCGGCCATCAATTGCGCGAGCAGGTCGAGGCAATCTGCGATGAATTCGGCGCCGACCTTCTGGTCGACTTTGAAGGCACAAGCCTCGACACCCTTCGGCAGATGGTCGGCATGGGCATGGGACTGTCCTTCCTGCCCGGACTCTATGTCCACACGTCGCTGGACAAGGACAGTTCGGTCAGGGCGCTGCAACTGAGGGGCCGCTCACTTTACCGCACGATCGGCATCGCCTGGCGCAAGACGTCTGCACGCAGCACGGAGTTCGAGAAGCTCGCCCGGCACGTTCAGGATGGAATGAAGCGGAGTTTCCCCGGCTTTTCTCTGCTCTGAAAGGAAAGAGCGAAAAGCCCATCCATAGAGAAAATCTATCAACACATCAATAAATATGAATTTCCACCTATCAAAACCATCCCCATATCGGGTGCAGACGAAGCGGTTGTCGCTTCATAGCAACGCATCAGGGAAAGGATTGGTTGGATGTTTGACATTTCTAACATCGTCGACAAGGTGGGCGGTCTGTTCGGGCAGGGCAGCGTGGTTCAGGACGCGCTCGGCGGGAACCTGGCCGATGTCCTGGGCAACGCCAACATCGATCCGGCCCTGCTGGAGAACCTGCCGCTGGACAATGTGAGCCAGTGGCTCGCCGATGCCGGTGTCGATCCGGCGACCCTTGGAGAGGGCCAGCTGGCCGATCTTGTGACACAGGTGAGTGAGAACGGCGGCGTCGGCGGCCTCGACATTGCCAACCTGATTGGCGGGGGGACCGGTAAATGAGGTCGTCATTGCGAAAAGTCGTCTAAAGCCTGTCGTTGATGCGCAGGGACAGCCAGGTCAGCCCGCCGAGCACGAGGCCTGCTGTCACGAACACCACCTGGACCGGGAACACGACCAGCAGCACCGCGAATATGGCGGCATGCCCGATCTCGGCAAAGTCACGCTGGGTCGAGAAGATCGGTGTCATGGCGGTGCGCTGGGACGGCTTGCAGGCCCGCAGGAACAAGGCATTGCCATAGCCGTCAACAACCGACATGGCGAGTGTCGCGGTGATCATGAACCCCGCCGCGACCAGGGGCGATACCGGCAGCGCCCCGCTTGCCAGCATGCCGAGGCAGGCGACCGGAAAGCACACCAGGCTGATGCGGCGGATGCCGTAGCGCCGCGCCAGCCACCCCCACAGCGGCATGGCCAGCATGAAGGCCGAACCGACCCCCACCAGTATCCCGCCGGCCTGTTTGCCGAGGCCGGACTGCACCGCGAACAGCGGCGCATAGAGGTTGAAGGTGCCCCACACGAAACCGCGGCCGATGGCGTGCAGCCAGGCCAGCACCAGGCGCGGCTGTGCCAGGAACGCTCGCGCACCGGACCATGACACCGTGGCGGCCGAGCGTGCCTCGGAGGTGATGACCGGGGCATTGCTCATGCGCAGAGCGAGAAAGTAGCCGAGCAGGACCAGAGCCGCTGCCGCGCTGGCGGCAAACGGCGCCCACGGCCCCCACAGAACCTCGATCTGCACCCCGGCAATCGGGCCGAAGGTCCAGGCAAGCCCGATGAAGAGCAGCCTGCGTGGTTCCGACCGGCCGATCTGGTCGCGCCGCACGTGATCCATGATGTACATGGAGATGATCGAGATGAAGACCGCCGATCCGACCGCGCGCAACGCGAAACCTGCGACTTGCGTCGGCACCAGCTGAAACGCGAACAGCCCGCTCGAGACCGTGAGCAGAATGAGGCCGAGGGCGCACAGCCGGGCGCGGCCCAAAAGGATCGTCATCTTGGGGATAAGAAGGGCGATCGAAAGCGCCGCCACCGATCCGATCAGCGACAGCGCGCTGACGCTTTCGTCATTGCCGAACAGCTCCTGGGTCTGGATCGGCAGGGCCGCGGCGATCAGCGCCCGCGACAACGATTCAAGTCCGCTCAGGACAGCAAACGCATTTGCGCCCGGCGTCGAAAGACGCGTCGTCCATACGGGAGGCCTGTGTGACATTCGAAGACGTGGCGAGCTGGTTTGAGGGGCAATCGGAGGCACAACACTATCAGCTATTGCCGCGCCGTCCATCGGGGCATAACTGCGGGCGTTCATGTGGACACCGCAGCCACCGGCCGATAGCATCGCCGCGCCACAGTTTGGGGGACATGCATGACCAAAGCCGGCCAACTCGACCGGATCGACCTGAAGATCCTGGCCGCATTGCAGGCCGACGCGCGGATCACCAACCAGGCGCTCGCCGATGCGGTGGGCCTTTCCCCAAGCCCCTGCCTGCAACGGGTCAAGCGGCTCGAAAAGCGCGGCGTACTGAAGGGCTATCTCGCCCGTGTGGCGCTTGACGACATTACCCACTCGGTAACGGTCATCGCCGCGGTCAGTCTGGAAAGTCATGCCAAGGAGCAGTTCGACCGGTTCGAGGCGGTCGCCGCGTCCATTCCCGAACTGGTCGAGGCCCACAAGGTGAGCGGACCGTTCGACTATTTCCTGCGCTTCGTCTGCGGCGACGTCCAGACCTATGAACGGATCAGCGACGACCTGCTGCGCGACGGACCCAAGGGCATGAAGGTGTCAAGCCATGTGGTGCTGCAGGAAACCAAGCCCTTCGCGGGCTTTCCCCTCGATAGGCTGGTGGAGCCGGACGGATGATGCGTCACACGAGAGAGCAAGATGCGCACATGCATCATTCTCAAGTCTGTCTTCCCCCGGCTTGACCGGGGGACCTAGACCCTTTCCTCTTTGTACGGAAACGTTTGATGGAGCCAAACCGGTTCGCCCGGCAAGGCGCGGTGCGAAGCGCGATGTGGTGCATCGGGCAAGCGCCGCAACGCTGCCGGCGAGCCGGTT
>JAJFHL010000276.1 GCA_021775615.1 Hyphomicrobiales bacterium | reverse complement strand
GTCGCCGTCACCCATGACGGTCCGCTGACCGGATACGACGCCCGCGAAGGCGGTGTCGCCCGCATCAGGGACGTTCTGCCGCCCCTGATCGCGATCCCGGCCACTGCCGGCACCGGTTCCGAGGTCGGATGCAGCGCCCATCTGGTGCACGGCAACGGCCGCAGGATCGATCTTGTCAGCCCTTTGCTGGTGCCGCGCGTGGCGATCTGCGATCCGACACTCACCGTCGATCTGCCACCGGATGTGACGGCGGGCACCGGCATGGATGCCCTGACCCATTGCGTCGAAACCTATCTCTCCACCGCCTACAATCCGCCCGCCGACGGCATTGCGCTGGAAGGACTGAAGCGCGCCGCGGCCCATATCGAGCGCGCCGTCGAAAAGGGCAGGGACCTTGACGCCCGCCGTGAACTGATGGCGGCTTCGATCAATGGTGCGCTTGCCCTTCAGAAGGGCCTCGGCGGCGTGCATGCGGCCTCTCACGCGCTTGGCGGACTGGACGGTTACGACCTGCCGCACGGCGCGCTGAATGCAGTGCTGCTGCCGCACGTGCTGCAGTTCAACGCACCGGCCGTTGCCGACCGCTATGTCGCGCTGGAACAGGCCATGGGCCTCAGCGCCGGAACCGGACTGGCAGACGGAATCGCCGGCCTGGTGGAACGCATCGGCTTGCCGCACGGCCTCACGGCGATGGGCGTCGACGATGCCGCGATTGACGCCGCGGCTCCGCTCGCCGAGAGGGACCATACCAACGGCACCAACCCGCGCCGCGCCAGCGCCGCGGACTATCGCGCCATTATGCAGGCGGCCCTCTAGATCGTTTCCGTGTGAACGTGAAGCGATCTAGCAACGCATGCGGATCGAATGCGCATACTTGGGGGCTTACAACACCCCGATTATGTCCTACACTTTCCAACTACCGGTCTGCAGCCTGTCGGGCAACCGGATCCATAAACATGAAATCGGCAGGGTAACATCGGTCACATCGGACCGCGGTTACATGTAGCGGAGGCGAACATGAGTACTGCAGTATCTGTCTATCACGGCAGGTTCGGGCGCGCGTGCATCTACAAGATGAACCGCCCGATGACCACCCACGCGCATCGTGAAGGACATTTGACGTTTCTGCTCGACGGTCGGGACAGCGGCCAGGAAATCTCCGGCCGCATGTACGAACTCACCCATGAAAGCGCCTGTGCCATCAATCCCTGGGAACCGCATGACTTCAGGCCGGGTGACGAGATTGAAGGCGGCCTCCTCCTGATCCTCTATATTCAGCCGATCTGGTTCCTCGAAGTCGGACGCAGCGCCACCTCCGCCCTGCGCTTCGGGCGCACCCGCATCGAGATCACCGAAACCATTTTCCGCTCGATCCATAAGGTGACCAACCTTCTGCTCGACAGTTACGCGGATGACCGTTTCGACGGCTATCTCTACGAACTGACGCAGGAGTGCTTCGATCAGAGCTGGCAGTGGCAGCCGCAATCGGCCTTGTACGGGAACAAGATGGCGGGTTTTACCGATTTCCGGGTCCGCAAGTCGATCCAGTACATGACGACACGGCTCGGTTCGGAGATCGAACTCGACGAAGTGGCGCGCGAATCCGGTCTGTCGCGGCCGCATTTCTACAAGCTGTTCCGCCAGCAGACCGGGGTCACGCCGAACCTTTACTGGAATACGCTCCGCATGGAACGGGCCATCGACAAGCTGACCCAGACGGAGCTTTCCGTTACCGATATCAGCTACGATCTGGGCTTTTCGTGTCAGAGCGGATTCACGCGGTTTTTCTGCTCAAATGTGGGCATGGCGCCGACCGACTATCGCCGGGTCGCCCACATCCTGTGAAACTGATCGATATTCCGATCACACGTTAACCCATAATACTGATTGTTATGCCGACGGCGCGTCTCAGCGGGTAAGTTTTGGGCTGAAGAATGCCCGGAAAACCGGCTGTTTTTGGGAGTCCGCTCAGCGATGATCCGCTTCTATGAGCGCCATCCTATTTGGTCGCTCGTAATATTGATTGCCGTCATATTTCTGGTGTGGCTGGTGTTCTCACCATGGCCGCCCGGCTTCGTCGATGTATTCGGCCGCAAGAAGATCTTCCTGAACGCTCTGTTCAACGGCATTACCCTCGGCGGGCTGTACTTTCTGGTGGCCAGCGGCTTCACCCTGATTTTCGGGTTGATGCGCAACGTCAATCTGGCGCACGGCTCGCTTTATCTGCTGGGCGGTTACATCGGCTACGAAATTGCCGACTGGACCGGCTCCTGGCTTCTGAGTTTCATCATCGCGTTCCTCGCCGTTGCCGCCGTGGGCGTCATCCTGCAGGTCGTGGTGTTCCGCCGGATGGAAGGCGAGGACCTGCGCCAGACCCTGGTCACCATCGGCATTTCGATCGTGATTGCCGATCTGATGCTGTGGATCTGGGGCGGCGACTTCTATCAGATCCTCACCCCTGAATGGCTGTCCGGCCCGGTCATGCTGCCGTTGGTCACCGCCGTCAAGAGCTCCGGAGAGACGGTCTACCTCAAGTATCCGACAGTGCGCCTCGTCATACTGTTGGGCGCAGTGGTCATCGGTGTCGGCATGTGGCTGCTGTTGAACCGCACCCGCATCGGTATGCTGGTGCGCGCCGGCGTCGACGACCGTGACATGCTGTCGGCCACCGGCGTGCGCATTCAACTGGTTTTCGTCGCCGTGTTCGCTTTCGGCGCCGGGCTTGCCGGGCTTGCCGGCGTGGTGGGCGGCACCTTCCAGTCGCTGGCGCCCGGTGAAGACACGCGCTTTCTTCTGGCCTCCCTTGTTGTTGTCATTGTCGGTGGCATGGGCTCCATCCCCGGCGCCGCGCTCGGCGCGGTGATCATCGGGCTGGCCGAACAGTTCGGCTCCGTCTACATGCCGACCTACTCCGTTGTGCTGACATTCCTGATCATGGTCCTCGTCCTGGCATTCAGGCCGCAGGGTCTGTTGAGCATGAGGTAGGCCCATGGCATTGCTCGACGAAACAGGCAGCACCCCGGTCAGCAGTCCCGAACGGGCGCAAGGGCGCTGGACCCAGTGGTTCGGTCAGATCCCGGCATGGGGATGGCTGCTCGCCGCCTTCATGCTCTGCCTGCCCCTGTTCGCCAGCAATTTCGTGATCTACCAGATCTTCGGCTGGGCGATGATCCTCGGCATGATCGCACTGTCGCTCATGTTCCTCGCCGGCTATGGCGGCATGGTTTCGCTGGTACAGATGAGCGTCGCGGCCTGCGCCGGCTATATGGTGGCCATACTCGGCAACAGCGCCGCCACGGAGATTTCGCTGGGCTGGCCGTGGTGGCTCAACATTCCGGTTGCCATCCTCATTGCCATGGCGTTCGGCACCATCTCCGGCGCGCTGGCGGTGCGCACCGAGGGCATCTACACCATCATGATCACCCTGGCGATCGCGTCCGCCTTCTTCTACTTCACCCGCCAGAACTACGTGATCTTCAATGGTTTCTCGGGTTTCAACTCGCTTGAGCCGCCGCGCCTTTTCGGTGTCGACTGGCGCCAGGCCGTGCCGTTCTACTATCTGACCCTGTTCTGGGCGACGCTCTCCTATCTCGCCGTCTGGTATGTTTCGCGCTCGCCCTTCGGCCTGGCGCTCCAGGGCATCCGCGACAATCCCCGGCGCATGTCGGCGCTCGGCTTCAACATCACCGCCCACCGGATTGCCGCCTACACCTTCGCCGCCTTCTTCGCCGCCATCGCCGGCATCCTGCTGTCCTGGCTGAACGGCCAGATCTCGCCCGGCACCGCGGGCGTTGGGCCGGTGATCGATATTCTGATCATCGCCGTGGTCGGCGGGCTCAAGCGGCCGATCGGACCGTTTATCGGCGCGCTGGTTTATGTTCTGCTGCGCACCTTCGCCCTCGACGTCCTGGTGTCGCTCGGCCTCGACGGCCAGCGCTTCCAGCTCCTCATCGGCCTCGGATTCCTGCTCATCGTCTTCTTCTCGCCCGATGGACTGCTCGGCCTGTGGGAGCGCTGGAAGTCGCATATGGCGAAATCCGAGTCGGGCCTCGCTCCCATGCATGATGGAGACGCCTGATGCAGAGCGCCGCAGAACGCCTGTCCGCCGCCGGCACCGCAAATGCGCTTGAACTGCGTGGCGTGTCCCGGCTGTTCGGCGCTCTGGCGGCACTGAGCGACGTCACCATGTCGGTGAAGCCGGGTGAACGCCGCGCCGTGCTTGGCTCCAACGGCGCCGGCAAGACCACGCTGTTTAACTGCGTCACCGGCGACTTTCCGCCGACCTCGGGCACGGTTCGCTTCTTCGGCGAGGACGTCACGCACTTTCCGCCTCACGAGCGGATCCGCCGGGGACTGCGCCGCACCTATCAGATATCCCAGCTGTTCGGCGGGCTGTCGGTGGTCGACAATGTCTATCTCGCCTGCCGCGGCGTGTCGCGCGGCCGCTTCTCGCTCATACGGCCAAGGCGCAACGATGCCCTGATGCAGTCGGCGCTCGATCTGGTGAACGCGGTCCATCTCACCGATTTCAAGGACATGCTGGTCTCCGAGCTCAGTTACGGCCAGCAGCGCCAGCTTGAAATCGCACTGGCGCTGTCGGGCGCCCCGCGTTTCATCCTGTTTGACGAGCCCGCCGCCGGCCTGTCGCCGACGGAGCGCTCCGAGCTGATCGAGATCCTCACCTCGATGCCGGCCCATATCGGCTACATCATCATCGAGCACGACATGGATGTGGCGTTGCGGGTCGTTGAATCGGTCACCATGATGCACAACGGCGCCATCTTCAAAGAGGGCAATCCGGCGGAAATCGAATCCGACCCGGAAGTTCAGGAGCTTTATCTGGGAGGTGGTCATGTCCGACTTTGATCGCCCTCGCAGTTCTTCTTCTCCTGTGCTCCAGGTGTCCGGCCTCAATGTCTATTATGGCCACTCCCACGCGCTTCAGGGCGTCGATCTGACCCTCGACCACGGTGTTCTGTCGGTGGTCGGCAGGAACGGCATGGGTAAGACCACCCTGTGCCAGGCGATCATGGGGCTGGTGCCGGTCTCTTCCGGATCGATCCGGTTTGGCGGGGATGAGCTCACTAGCCGCAGTCCGTCCCAGATTGCCGCTCTCGGCATCGGCTACGTGCCGCAGGGCCGTCGACTGTGGCCGTCTCTGACCGTCGATGAGCATCTCCGACTGACCGCCGGCATGAACCGGGGCTCGTGGAGCATCGAGCGCGTCTACGACACTTTCCCGCGCCTCGCCGAACGCAAGTCCAATGGCGGCGGCCAACTGTCCGGCGGCGAACAGCAGATGCTGGCGATTTCACGCGCGCTCCTGCTCAATCCGCATCTCCTCGTCATGGACGAACCGACCGAAGGCCTGGCGCCGGTCATCGTCGCGCAACTGGAAGAAATGCTGATCCGTCTCGGTGAGGAAGGCGAGTCCGTCCTTGTCATCGAGCAGAACATCGGCGTTGCCACCGCGATATCCCCGCAGGTCGCCATCATGGTCAACGGCCGGGTCAACCGGGTGATGGACTCAAGCCGGCTCTCCGCCGACCGTGAGCTGCAGCAAAGGCTGCTCGGCGTTGGGCGACATGGCGACGACGATATGGTCGAGCCTGCGGCAGATCCGGACCAGGCCGGATCGCCCGCGCGCGCAGATCATCGGCCGAAGAAAATCTACATCTCGAACCCGAAACTGCCGACGCGCTGGTCGCAGCCGGTCCCGGTTGCCCGCATCGTGTCGGCGGCGCGCACCGATTCCAGTGTCGGCGGCACCCGCACCGCCGGGGCGCTGGCCGACCGCGTCGCCCTGCGCCCGCTGTCCGCATCCGGCGAGGCCGTGGTCCTGGTCGCCGGCACCCTCGACACCAAGGGTGCGGAGCTGAAGTTCATTCGCGACCAGCTCAAGGCGGCCGGTGTGCGCACCCGGCTGGTCGACCTGTCGACATCGGGCAAGGTCTCCGCCGCCGAAATCCCGCCGCACCAGATCGCCGCCTACCACCGGCGCGGGCCGAACGGCGTGTTCAGCGACGACCGCGGCGAGTCCGTCGCCGCCATGTCGGAAGCCTTCGAGGCCTGGATTTCACAGCAGAGCGGCATCGCCGGGATCATTTCAGCCGGCGGTTCCGGCGGCACGGCCATGGCAGCGCCCGCCATGCGCACCCTGCCGGTCGGCGTCCCCAAGATCCTGATTTCGACAGTCGCCTCGGGCGATGTGCGCAAATATGTCGGTCCGGCCGACATCATGATGATGTATTCGGTGACCGACGTTCAGGGCCTCAACTCGATCTCGCGCCAGGTGCTGGCCAATGGTGCACAGGCCATGGCCGGAATGGTCAAGGGACGCCTCGAGAAGCGCCGCGCCGCGGCGGCCGCCGAACCCGATCTGCCCGCCATCGGGCTCACCATGTTCGGTGTCACCACTCCTTGCGTGCAGCAGGTCACCGCGGCGCTCGACAGCGACTATGACTGTCTGGTGTTCCACGCCACCGGCGTCGGCGGCCAGTCGATGGAGAAACTGGTCGACGGCGGCCTGCTGACCGGGGTGCTGGACATCACCACCACCGAGATTTGCGACATGATGATGGGCGGCGTGTTCGCCGCCACCGAAGACCGGTTCGGCGCCATGATAAGGACCCAGATGCCCTATATCGGCGCCTGCGGCGCGCTCGACATGGTCAATTTCGGCCCGCCCGAAACAGTGCCCGAAATCTACAAGGACAGGCTGTTCTACGAGCACAACCCCCAGGTCACACTGATGCGCACCACGGCGGAGGAGAACGACCGCATGGGCCGCTGGATCGGCGACCGCCTCAACCAGATGACCGCGCCGGTGAAGTTCTTTCTGCCCGAAGGGGGCGTGTCGGCCCTCGATGCCCCGGGCCAGGCCTTTCACGACCCGGCCGCCGACGCCGCCCTGTTCAATGCCCTTGAGCAGATCGTGCGCCAGACGGCGACGCGCCAGTTGATCCGCCTGCCGCACAATCTCAACGATCCCCAGTTTTCAGCCGCCCTCGTCGATGCGTTCAAAGCCATGCACGGGGGCCGCCAAACCGCCAGGCGCGCAAGGAACTAGATGTATGCCGAGATTTGAGAGGTCAGCTCTGGTCGAACGCTACCGCGACATGATTGCCCGCGGCGAGCCCATCGTCGGCGGCGGCGCCGGCACCGGGCTGTCGGCCAAATGCGAAGAGGCAGGCGGCATCGACCTGATCGTGATCTACAATTCCGGCCGCTACCGCATGGCCGGCCGCGGCTCGCTTGCCGGCTTGATGCCCTATGGCGATGCCAACCAGGTGGTGGTGGAAATGGCCGCCGAGGTGCTGCCGGTGGTCGAAAAGACGCCGGTGCTTGCCGGCGTCAACGGCACCGATCCGTTCCGGCTGATGGACGTGTTTCTCGACCAGCTCAAGACCATCGGGTTTTCCGGCGTCCAGAACTTCCCGACCGTCGGCCTGATTGACGGCACTTTCAGGGCCAATCTCGAGGAGACCGGAATGTCCTTCTCACTCGAGATCGACATGATCGCCAAGGCCCACGAGAAGGACATGCTGACCACGCCCTACGTCTTCGGTGAAGAAGACGCCGCCGCCATGGCCGGGGCCGGCGCCGACATCATCGTCTGTCATCTCGGCCTCACCACCGGCGGCGCCATTGGCGCGGAAACGTCTCTGACGTTGAAGGACTGTCCGGACCTGGTCGACCGCTGGTCCGAAGCCGCCCTGAAGGTCAACAAGAACGCAATCGTCCTCGTTCATGGCGGGCCGGTCGCCTTGCCGGAAGATGCCGAATTCGTTCTGAAGAACACTGAAAACTGCCACGGTTTCTACGGCGCCTCCTCGATGGAGCGGCTGCCGACTGAAATCGCACTTACCGAGCAAACCAGGAAATTCAAACAGGTCAGCTTCAACTGACCGCGCAAACGCGTGAATCGGCCGCGATAAGGCCGATCCAAGGGAGTAAAGAAAATGTCGGGTCAATTGATCGGCGAACTCATTCTCTGGCTGATACTGGCGGTTATCGTCATCGCCATCATCTACTGGGTGATGCACTGGCTGTACCGCCGCTCCACCAAGGAGGTCTCGTTCGTCAGAACCGGTTTCCTCGGCGAGAAGGTGGTGATCAATGGCGGCGCGTTCGTGTGGCCGATCATCCATGACATCACTCCGGTGAACATGAACGTCCTGCCCATCCCCGTGGTGCGCGACCGGGACGATGCCCTGATCACCCGCGACCGCATGCGGGTCGATGTCGATGCGGAATTCTATGTCCGCGTTGCGCCGACATCCGAAGCGGTTTCCATCGCCGCCGCCACCCTTGGCCGCCGCACCATGGAACAGGAGCGCCTCCACGCCCTGTTGTCCGGCAAGTTCATATCGGCCCTGCGCTCGATTGCATCGGAAATGACCCTTCATGAGATGCACGAACAGCGCAACGACTATGTGAAACGGGTGCGCGACGCCGCGGCCGAGGCCCTCGCCCAGAACGGTCTGGAACTTGAGTCCGTCGCCATCACCGACATCGACCAGACGGACCTGGAGTATTTCAATCCGTCCAACCAGTTCGACGCCGAAGGTCTGACCCGCCTGATCGAGGACATCGAGGCCAAGCGCAAGCAGCGCAACGACATCGAGCAGGACTCGATGATCAAGATCCGCGCCCGTAACCTCGAGGCCGAAAAGCAGGCCCTCGACATCGAGCGCGAGAGTGAAGCTGCACGGCTCGAACAGGAGCGCGACGTCGAAACCAGGCGCGCCGCCCAGCGCGCCGAGATCACCCGCGAGCGGGCCGAGCGCGAAACCGAGGCCGAGACCGCCCAGATCATCGCCCGTGAGGAGATCGAGAAGTCCCGCATCTCCAACGAACACGCCATCTCCGAGGCCCGCATTGCATCGGAGCGCGGGATTCGCCAGCGCGAGATCGAGCGTGCCCAGGCCATTGATTCGGCCGAGATTGCGTCACGCGAGATGGTCGAGAAGGCCCGCATCGTCCAGGAACGCCAGATCACCGAAGCGCGCATTTCCAACGAGGAAGAAACCCAAAGGCTCGAGATCGAGCGCCAGCGCGCAGTCGAACAGGCCGAAATCTCCGCCCGTGAGTCCACGGAAAAGTCCCGCATAGAGCAGGAGCGTGCCGTGGCAGAAGCCAGGATCGCCACCGATGAGGACACAAGGCGTCGCGAGATCGAACGCAACAGGGCGATCGAAGAGGCCGACATCGCCGCGCGCGAAGTGACCGAGCGTCTGCGAATTGCCCAGGAGCTCGCCGTCAGTGCCGAGCGCATCGAATCCGACAAGAAGACCCGTAACCTCGAAATCGCCCGCACCAGGGCCCTGGAAGAAGCCGAAATCGCTGCCCAGCAGGCAACCGAGGCGGCCAGGATTGCCCGCGAGAAAAAGCTTTCCGCCGAACGGATTGCGTCCGAGCAGAGCACCCGCGCACTCGAGATTGAACGCGAGCGCGTCCTGGATGAAGCCGGCATCTCCGCCCGTGAGGCGACGGAAGCCGCCCGTATCGGTCAGGAGGAACGCGTCCGTGCGCTCGAAATCGCCCGCAACCAGGCGGTCGACGAAGCCGAGATCGCGGCGCGTGAGGCGGTTGAAGCCGCCCGCATCGCCCAGGACGCCAAGATCGCGCTGGAGCGCATGGAAAGCGAAGAGGTCACCCAGGAGCGTGAAATCCGCCGCAAGGAGGCGGTCGAACGGGCCGAAATAACCGCCCGCGAGGCCACCGAAGCCGCCCGCATCGCCCAGGAGAGGACCATCGATGCCGAGCGCATCGCGGCCGAACAGGAAACCCGCGCCCGCGAAATCCTGCGCAACGAGACGGTCGAAGCCGCCGAGATCGCCTCGCGGCGTTTTGTCGACCAGACCCGCATCACGCAGGAAAAGGAAACCTCGGTCGAGCGGATTGCCCGGGACGAAGAGGTTCGCAGGCTGGAGATCGCCCGCAACCAGGCGCTCGACGAGGCCCAGGTCGCCGCCGACGAGGCCATCGAGGCGGCCCGCATCGCCCGGCAGAAGACCATCGATGCGGAACGGATCGCCGCCGAACGGGATACCGAGCAGCTTGAAATCTCCAAGTCGGAAACCGTCGAAGCCGCCGACATCAAAAAGCGCGACGCCGTGGAGCGCCAGCGCATCGCCGCCGAACTGTCGCTCGAGAAGGACAGGATCGCCTCGGCCAAGACCCGCGAGATCATCGATATCGAGCGCAAGAAGGCGATCGAGGAGGCGGACGAAGAGCGCATCATCGAGCTTGCCGCCAAGAGGATCGAGCGCACTCAGGCCGATGCCAAGGTGAAGCAGGCCGACATCGCCGCCCAGCGCGATGTCGACAAGACCGAAGTCGTGCGCGAGCAGGTGCTCGAAGCCGCCCGGCTCGAGCGCCGGCGCGCTCTTGAACAGCTCGAGGTGGCGCGGGTCCAGGCATTGCGCGAGGCCGAGATCGCATCGCGTGAAGATGTCGAACGGGCGCAGATCGCTTCAGAGCGCGGTCTCGACGAAGCCCGCATCGGCCGCGAGCGCGACCGCCGCAGGCTTGAGGTTGATCGCGAACGCGACGTCGAGGCGGCGGAGATGGAGAAAGCCATTGCGATCTTCCAGAAGTCGCTTGAACGGTCCGCCGCGCAGGCCGAAGCCGACATCGCCCTCGCCAAGGCAACCGAGGCCGAAGAAAAGGTCAAGACCGTCCGCGAGAGCGAGGAAGCCAAGCGCCGCCGCACCGTCGAAGTGATGATGGCGGAGAAGGACGCGGAATCGACCAAGATCGCCGCGGAGGCGGAGAAGGTCCGCGCGGCGGTCGAGGCGGAAGCCCAGAAGCTGCTCAACGAGGCGGACAATGTGCTCTCCGACAAGGCCCGCTTCGGCCGCTTCCGGCGCCGCCTGCTCGACCGCGTCGAAGGCATCGTCGCCGCATCGGTCAAGCCGCTTGAGAAGATCGAGAACATCAAGATCATGCAGCTCGACGGGATCACCGGCGGTGGCGGTGGCGGCGGCGAGGGCCGCAAGACCGCCACAGACGAGGTCATCGACAGCGCCCTGCGCTACCGCGTCCAGGCGCCCATGGTCGACAGCCTGATGTCCGATCTCGGCATCGATGGCGGCAACCTGACGAAAATGTCGGGCCTGGTTCGCGAAGCCCGCGACATCCAGTCGATCGCACGCCAGACGGAACGTTCCGAGGGTGGTGACGACGGACCGTCGGGCGAGGGCCCGTCCGATGGCGGAGAGACCCCGCCCGATGGCGGCGATGACACGGGCTCCGGCGGCACATCCGGTTCGAAAGAGTAAGGGAAGCGCGTCGTGGCAAGAGTCTTCATCTCAAGCGTGATCAACGCCCCGGCCGCCGAGGTCTGGGCCAGGGTTCGCGACTTCAACGGTCTGCCGACCTGGCATCCGCGCATCGCCGAGAGTACCATCGAGGATGCGCTCCCGTCGGATCAGGTGGGTTGCGTGCGCAATTTCCGGCTTCAGAACGGCGACCAGCTGCGCGAGCGGCTGCTCGGTCTGTCCGACTACGACATGTTCTACACCTACTCCATTCTGGACTCGCCCATGGCGGTGGAGAACTACGTATCGACCCTGCGCCTGACCCCGATCACCGACGGCAACCGGACATTCGCGGAATGGACCGCCGAGTTCGACTGTACGCCGGAGAACGAGCCGGAACTCGTCAACGGCGTCGGCCAGAACGTGTTCCAGGGCGGTTTCGACAGCCTCAAGCGGCACTTCGGAGGCTGATGCGGCGCTGATGGCCAAGGTTTTGAAAAGCACCGTACTGAACGCGTCCGTCGACCGGGTGTGGGATGTGTTGCGCGATTTCAACGGCCATGACCGCTGGCATCCCGCCGTCACGGAAAGCGCCATAGAGCGCGGCCAGTCGCCCGCCAGGGTCGGTTGTGTCCGGCGCTTCAGGCTGGCCGACGGCTCGGAACTGCGCGAACAGTTGCTCTCGCTGTCGGATCTCGAACAGGCCTACAGCTACTGCCTGCTCGACACGCCGGTGCCGCTCTTCAACTACGTCTCCCATGTCTCGCTGGTGCCGGTGACAGACGGCGACCGCACCTACTGGCAGTGGGAATCGCGTTTCGACACGCGGCCGGGCGAAGAGGCGGAAATGACGGCCATGGTCGGTGAAAACATTTATCAGGCGGGATTCGAAGCAATCCGCCAGCATATGGGACTTGCGCCATGACGATTGCGGTCAGGACATTCAGTCAACTCAATGAAGCGGCCTCCGCCATTGCATCGGACCGCGATGCGGCGTTCTTTGGCGGTGGTACGCTGATCATGCGGGGCATCAACGAGGGCCACGCCCATATCTCCGCCATTGTGCGCACCACGGATGCAGAGTTCCGTGCCATCCGGACCGCGGGCTCGAACTTCGAGATCGGTGCCGGCGCCACCATGTCCGACGTCCTCGCCAACCGGGAACTGAGCTTTTTGCACGAAGCGGCGCGCGCGGTGGGCGGGCCGGCGATCCGCAACATGGCCACTGTGGGTGGCAACCTGTTTGCACGTTCGCCCTACGGCGATTTCACCGCCGCGCTGCTAGCGCTCGATGCTCGCGTGGCGGCGGCCGGATCGTCCGGTGGGCGCGAAACCCCGCTCGCTGACCTGCTGCGTGACCGCGAGCGCAACGGTCATGGCGTGATCTCCCACGTGTCGGTTCCAAGGCCGGCGGGCGGTGCCGAAATGCGCTTCGTCAAAGTGTCCCGCGTCAAGCCGAAGGGAGTTTCCGTGATCACCATTGCGGCCTACCTGCCGCTGTCGGGCAGCCGGGTGCAGGGCGCCCGCATCGCCTATGGCGCAATGGCCCCGACGCCGGTTCGGGTGGCCGCCGTGGAACAGGCGCTGGAAGGCAAGACACTGGACGCCTCCGGCGTTGCCCAGGCGCTTGCCGTTGCCACCGACGGCACGTCGCCCGCGTCCGATCCCATCGCATCGGAATGGTACCGCCGCGAGGTTGCGCCGGTGCACCTGAAACGCCTGCTGCTCGGGCAGCCGGCATGAGGCTGAGAAGATGACGAAGACACCACTGCAATTCAGGCTGAACGGTGCCGAAAAAGCGGTCTTCACCGAAGGCGGGCAGAACCTGCTTGATGTGTTGCGCCGCGAGGTCGGCGATTTTGCTCCGAAATACGGCTGCGGGCAGGGCGCCTGCGGTGTGTGCACCGTGCTTGTGGACGGCGAGCCTCGTCTGAGCTGTCTGACGCTGGCGGAGACCGTGCAGGGGCAGGCGGTCGAGACCACCAGCGGGCTTGCCGACGGTCCCGAGCTGCATGTGCTTCAGACGGCGTTCATGGAACATTTTGCGGCGCAGTGCGGTTTTTGCACCCCGGGCATGCTGATGGCCGCAAAGGCGCTGCTCGACACCAACCCGACGCCGAGCCGCGACGACGTGGTCGAGGCGATATCGGGCAACATCTGCCGCTGCACCGGTTACGAGCCGATCATCGATGCCATTCTCGATGCGGCCCACAACCGCCGCCGCAGCGCTTGAGGACACGAGGCCATGCTGGAATTCCGCAAAGAGATTTTTGCCGACGAACGTGACGACAATCTGAACGAAATCGGGCAGCCGACCCAGCGCCAGGACATGCTCGGCCATGTCACCGGGCGCACCCGGTTCTTCGACGACCACGCCTTCGAGGGTCTGTTGCACTTGAAGGTGGTGCGCAGTCCGCATCACCACGCCCGCATCCGCGGCATCGACACGTCCGCCGCCGAGCGGATCGCTGGCGTCCGCCGCATCATCCGGGCGGCCGACGTGCCGCACAATCTGAACACGCTCTTGAGCCTGATCGGGTTCGGCCGGGACGACGAACCGGCGCTCGCCGAGGACACGGTCCGCTATGTCGGCGAGCCGATTGTCGCCATCGTCGCCGACAGCGAAGCGACTGCCTATGAGGCGGTCAATGCGGTTCGGGTCGATTACGAAGTGCTGCCGCATGTTCTCGATGTGGAAGAGGCCCTGGCGCCCGGAGCGCCGCAGGTCAATCCGGCCTATCCGGGCAACGCGTTTGAGTATCACGACCTCTACAACCACCAGAAGCTGCGCTTCGGAGATGTCGAGAAGGGTTTCGCCCAGGCCGATTACGTTCTCGACGAGCGTTACCAGATGTCACCGATCGAGCACGCGCCGACCGAGACCAACGGCTCAATCGCCGCGCCCGAGACCAATGACCGCTTCGTGGTCCACACCTCGACGCAGGCGCTGTTCTTCTCCCTCGGCACCTCCGCCAAGCTGCTCGATCTCCCTTCCAACCGGCTGCACTTCATCGGCGGTACGGTGGGCGGCGGTTTCGGCGGCAAGGTCGACACCCTGACCGAGCCGCTCTCCATCCTCGGCGCCATGCTCACCGGCGCGCCGGTGCGTTACGTGCTGAACCGGGAAGAGGAAATGCAGGCCGGCCCGCCGCGCGGCGCCGAACGCTGGTACGTCAAGGACGGCGTCATGAACGACGGGCGCATCGTCGCCCGCCAATTGCGCGGTTACTTCGATGCCGGTGCCTATACACGGCTGTCGAGCTATGCGGTCCACAAATGCACCGCCCACATTCCAGGCCCTTACACCATTCCCAATGTGAGTTCCGACGTCTTTTGCGTCTTCACTCACCGCACGCCGGCGACCGCCATGCGCGGTTTCGGCGTCACCGGCGTGGATTTCGCCCTGGAGTGCCAGATGGACAAGCTGGCCCGCGCCATCGGCATGGATGCGATCGAGTTCCGGATCCTCAATGCCTATCGCGACGGCGACATGAAGGCGCATCGCCGCGAGGCCAAGAACTGCGCCCTGATCGAATGCTGCCAGGTGGCGGCGGAAAAGGCCAACTGGCCGATCCGCGATGAGTTCAAGCAGATGTCGTCCATGACCGGCGGCGGCGGCGAGCGGGCCATCATGCCGGTCAACGCGCCGGCCCGTTACGACGCCCCGCAGCCTGCCGCCGCGCAACCGCCCCTACAGCCCGCAGTAGCGCCTTCTGCGCCGCCGCCCCAGCCCGCCCCAGCGGCGCAGCCTGCGCCACCACCGGCCCAGCCCGCCCCACCGCCGCAACCGGCTCAGACCGACCAGAAGCGGACCTACCGGTTCTCGTCGGTCGTCGGCACGAGGAGGAGATAGGTCATGGCCAAGCATCGCGGGCGCGGCGTCGCCTCCATCAATTATCCCATCGGCATGAACCTTGGCGGCGACCCGAGCCAGGCCCTGGTGCATTCCAACCCGGACGGCAAGTTCACCGTCGCTCTCTCATCCATCGATCTCGGCCAGGGCATGAAGTCGGTCACAAGGCAGATCGCGGCGGAAACCCTGGGGGTCCCGGTCGCTGACGTCTATGTCGACACCGCCGATTCCGACACCGGCCCCCACTGCATGGGCTCCTTCGCCTCGCGCGGCACGCACCGGGTCGGCAACGCGGTGATCGCGGCCGCCAAGGAGGCCCGCGGCGTCATGCTCGAGGCGGCCGCCGAGGAGCTCGAGGTCAATGCCGAGGACCTTGAGACCGACGGCAAGGGCAACATCCATGTGCGCGGTGCACCGCAGCGCTCGATCTCGGTGGCCGACGTCGCCATCGCCGCCCAGTTCCGCCAGGGCAAGACGATTTCTGGCCGCGGCATCTTTCTCATTCCCCTGTCCGATGTCGATCCGGAGACCGGCGAGATGACCCCGGTCTCCTGCTATGCCCATGCCTGCCTTGTTGCCGATGTGGAAGTCGATGACGAAACCGGTGAAGTGACGGTGCTCGAAATGAACAGCGCCTATGAACTGGGCCGTGCCCTCAATCCGAAGCTGGTCGAACAGCAGCTTGTCGGCGGCGCCTGGATGGGCATGAGCCATGCGCTCTACGAGACCACCGAGCCGCATTATCCGAGCCGGGAGAACGGCGCGGTCGATTTCAATGAGTATCTGATGCCGGGCCCCGGAGACATCGCGCGCCATAACATCGCGGTGCTCGAGCGCCCGGCGCCGGATGGCCCGTTCGGCGGCAAGGGGCCGGGCGAGATGTGCGCCAATCCGGTGCTGCCCGCGGTCGCCAACGCGGTGTTCGACGCCATCGGCGTGCGCATCAACGACCTGCCGATTTCGCCGGAGCGGATCCTGCGCGCTCTCAAGACCAGGGACGGGATCTCCCACTGATGAGTGTCAGAAGCCAGATCGTCGGCATCGATAGCCCGGAAACGCTGGAAAGCGCCCTGCGCGCGGCGCTCTACCTGGCCGATAACGGGTTGGCGACGGCCGCCTATCTGGCGCTTGCGCTCGGCAAACCCCTGCTGCTCGAAGGCGCGCCCGGGGTCGGCAAGACCGAGGCCGCCAAGGCGCTGACCTCGGTGCTCGGGCGCCAGCTGATCCGCCTGCAATGCTATGAGGGCATCGATGCCTCGACCGCGCTCTACGAGTGGAACTATCCGCGCCAGATGCTCGCCATCCGCCAGGCCGAGGACGAAGAGGTCGATATCTATCACGACCGTTTCCTGATTGAACGGCCGATGCTGGCGGCGCTGCGGGCGCCCGAACGGGTCGCCCTGCTGATCGACGAGATTGACCGATCCGACCACGAATTCGAAGCGTTTCTCCTGGAGTTTCTCTCCGATTTTCAGATCACCATTCCCGAGCGCGGCACGATACGCGCCCCCAACCACCCGGTGGTGATCTTGACGTCGAACCGCACCCGCGAGCTGCACGAAGCGTTGCGCCGGCGCTGCGTCTATCACTGGATCGACTACCCCGATGCCGTCCGCGAAGCGGAAATCGTCATGCTGCGCGCCAGTTCCGTGGCCGAGGCGACGGCCCGCGCCGTGGTCGAGGCGGTCGGTCTCCTGCGGGCGGAACCACTCAACAAGCCCCCCGGCGTCGCCGAAACCATCGAATGGGCGGAGGCGGCAACCCTCCTCAACGACATGGGCGAACAATGGCCGCGCGCATTTCTGCGGGCCATTGGCGTGGTGCTAAAAGACGAAGACGATCTGGCGTTCCTTGCGCCGCGGATAGAGCAGCTCATTTCCGGAGCGGCGGCATGACCGGCATATCCATGCCGCGCGCGGCGCTTCCCTTTGTCGAATTCGCCGGCCTTGTGCGATCGCACGGGTTTGCCGTGGCGCCGGAGCAGACAACCGCATTCCTCAGCGCCATCGACCTGCTGGGGCCGCGCAACATCTCCGATATCCGCAAGGCGG
The DNA here is from genome assembly GCA_021775615.1 of Hyphomicrobiales bacterium. Lineage (GTDB taxonomy): Bacteria > Pseudomonadota > Alphaproteobacteria > Rhizobiales > JAJFHB01 > JAJFHM01. Next base: position 425 of record JAJFHL010000276.1, on the reverse strand, counting down.
CGCACGCCACCATGGCCCCGCCGGTCGAGCGCCATATCGAGTTCGACGCTCTCTTCAATGCCTTCTTCATGGGACAGGTGCTCGCCGCCCCCGCCATGGGCGATGACGATGAGGAGATGCGCGTCCAGGACGACGACAGCGGTTACTTCGAACCCGAAACGTCCGACGACATCAACGAGGCCGGCCGGGAAGCCGCCGCCGCCGAGGTCCTGTCGCAGCGCCGGTTCGAACCGGCAGAATTGGAAGACACCCTGCGCCGCTTCGCCCGCAGCGCGGCCACGCGCCTGCCGCGCCGCAAGGTCAGGCGCCGCATGTCGGCCAGGGCGGGCGACCGGTTCGATCTGCGCAAGGCGTTGCGCGAAGCGGTCAAGTATGACGGCGATATCATCCGGTTGCCGCAGCTGCGCCGCAAACAGCGCCAGCGC
>JAJFHL010000275.1 GCA_021775615.1 Hyphomicrobiales bacterium | reverse complement strand
CCGGCCCGCGCCATGGAGCGCGCAATGGCCAGCCCGATGCCCTTGGACCCGCCGGTGACGATGGCGGTTTTGTTCTGAAGTGAAAACTCGCTCATGCAAACTGATCCGATATGGGTGACCCTGCTGGTAACAGAAGCCGGCCGGCTGTTTGTCCCATAGCGGTTCTGGCGTGTCCAGATCACGATCGACTTAGGTGGTTACTCCTAAGTCGATAAAACGTGATAGCTTGAAATATTTAGAGCGGGATCGGACGGAAAATCGGGATCCACTTTTCCTGATCCCGCTTAGATCACGATCGACATAGGTGAGTCACCTAAGTCGATAAAACGTGATCGCTTGGAATATTTAGAGCGGGATCGGACGGAAAATCGGGATCCACTTTTCCTGATCCCGCTTAGATCACGATCGACATAGGTAAGTCACCTAAGTCGATAAACCGTGATCGCTTGGAATATTTAGAGCGGGATCGGACGGAAAACCGGGATCCACTTTTCCTGATCCCGCTCTATCCGGCGTTCCTGAAGGCGCGGGTCGAAAATGCCGTCATCGCAATGATGTAGAGGTCGAGCCAGATCGACCAGTTGTCTATGTAATAGAGGTCGTGCTCGACGCGGGCGCGCATCTTGTCGTCGGTGTCGGTGCGCCCGCGCAGACCGTGGATCTGGGCCCAGCCGGTGATGCCGGGTTTGACGTTATGCCGGCGGGCGTAAAGGGCGATCCGGTCCTGGAAGTCGTTGTTGTGCGCGACGGCGTGCGGGCGCGGTCCGACGAGCGACATGTCTCCGGCAAGGACATTAATCAGTTGCGGCAGCTCATCGAGATTCCAGCGGCGCAGGATGGCGCCGATGCGGGTGATCCTTGGATCGCCATGGGTTGCCTGCGGCACCACATCGCCGTCATCGGCGGTTGTCATGGTTCGAAACTTGACGATCCGGAACTGGCGCTGATTGAAACCGTGCCGACGCTGGGTGAACACCACCGGGCCGGGGCTGTCCAGTTTGATCAGCGTCGCGATCAGAACGAAGAGCGGTGTCAGCACAACAAGTCCGGCAAGGGCCGCCGCCACATCGAACGCACGTTTTGCCAGAACTTCCAGCGGGGTCAGCGGGACCCGGGTAAGCTGCAGTGTTGCGGCGGTGCCGATCCGGCAAATCTCGATGTCCTTGAACCGGGTGAAGATTTTCTCCGGCCCCAGGTGGACCGCGGCGGGAACCGACATGAGAGCGTCGACGCAGTGTTCAATAATGCTCCTGTCCGACCACGGCACGAGAACCAGGATTTCCTCCACGTGTAGGCGGCGTGCAGTATCGGCGATCTGGCGCAGGGCGGCGTCGTATCTTGCAATCTCGTCAAACGACGTGCCCGAAGACGGCAGGCCGGGCAGGATGCCGGCACCTGCAATCTGGAAGCCCGGCCGAGCGGCGCCGTGCTGAGCCCGAAAGTTGCGTATCTCTTCCTCGGTCCCCAGAAGCAGCACCCGGCGCGACGCCAGCCAGCCGCGGGCAAGGCCCGAATGGGCGATGCGCACAAACATCGACCGCAACGCGGCAAGCACGGCAAACCCCGCGATGAAGTGAAGAATCACCGACCCGCGCGAGAAGACGTTCATTTCCTTCAGCAGGAATGCGACGCAGAAGGTGCAGAAAAAAGCCAGGGTCCAGGCGCGGAACGTGTGCCGCAACACGGCCTGGTCCTGAGAAATTTCGCGGGTCTCGTATCGCTTCGCGGCGGACTGGATCACCAGATAGAACAGCCCGATCAGGCCGCCGAACCTGAGGAACGTCGCGATCTCTCCCGGGCTGCCGGAAATGTATAAATGATACCCGACGCCGACGGCCACCGACATCGCGATGATCACCGCGAAGTCGACGGCGAGCGCTGTCAATCCGAACAGATGGCTGAACAAGGCGGCCTTGCCCGATGTCCAGGCAATCCGTTCCCGGGCCGTTTCATTGATATTGGTCATGTATTACGGGCAACTTTGCCTGCCGCGCCTTCTTGTTCTTGTCCGCCCCGCCTCTCCGCGAGTTGGGGCCGTTGCATGTAACGCGCTGCTTCGTCCCCAATTTGCGGACAGGCGGAGCCCGCGACAACAACATCGTGCGGTTCAGGTTAATTCGTTAACGTGAGGCCACGCGCGTTAATCATATGCGGACCTTGCGCTGGAGAATGGCTTGGCGCTGGACCTAATGTAGAAACTGAAAGTGGGATTTGGGACGGCGTTGAGACAACCTGGCGCGTCGCCGGGTATCTGGAACGGTGGTGGCTGAAGCGCCGCCACGGCTGTGGTGGGCCGGCCGGACCGATGACGACACGAGAAATCTCTTTGCGAGGAGGCCGACACTGAGGAAGCGACGGCAGTTGCCAGAATCGGAGACGGTCCGTGACGATAGGATTTACGCAGCAAGACCTGATCGGCCTACAGGATCGGGCGAAGAGCGGGCCGCGACAGGCGGTTGCCAGCTCCGACAAGTTTCTCGATCTCCGTGACATTCTCGGCATTCTGCGCCGCCGCTCTCGGATCATTGCGGCCGCCGTCGCCAGTGCGCTGGTGTTGGGCGTTGCCTACATCCTGCTGGTGCCGCAGGAGTACACGGCGACCTCGGTCATTCTGATCGATCCGCGGCAAACCCGCGTCATCTCGTCGGAAGACGTGCTGTCGGGAATCGGGTCCGATCGTGCGGCGGTTGAGAGCCAGGTGGAACTGATCGAATCCTCGGCCCTTGCGTTGCGCATCGTCGATCAGCTGAAACTCGATGAAGATCCCGAGTTTGCCGCCAACATGGCGCGCCGCTGGCTGGTGAACCTGTTCGGCAGCGACGCCCGCGCCACTCTTGAGAAAAACAAGGTGGTGGAAAAGTTCCGCGAGAACCTCGTCGTCAAGCGCCGCGGCCTGACCTATGTTCTTGAAATCAGATTCTCCTCGCAGGATGCGGCCAAGGCGGCGCTGATCGCCAATGCGGTGACCAATGCCTATCTCAGCGAACAACTGGGTGCCAAGCAGGACGCAACCACGGATGCGTCGGATTGGCTGGAAACGCGAATAGACGCGCTGCAGGATGCTGTGCGCGAAGCCGACCAGAAAGTCGCCGACTTCAAGGCGAGGCACAATATCGTGCAGTTCGTCGGCGGCGGCTCCGGCTCCGACCTGAACCAGCGGCAGATCGATGAGCTCAACCAGCAACTGACCCTGGCGCGTGCCAACGCCGCCGAGACCAAGGCCAAATATGACCGGTTCAGGCAGTTCTCGACGACGTCCGGCGATCCCGGCAGTCTGTCGGATGCGCTGAATTCGCAGGTCATTGCCGATCTGCGGGTGCAATATGCAGAGCTTGCCAGCACCGAAGCCGAATACGCCCTGACCTATGGCAGCCGCCACCCGTTGCTGAGAACCGTGCGTTCGCAATTGGCGGATATGCGGGCGCAGATCTCTCAGGAAATCGCGCGCATCCAAATCAGCGCCAAAAACGACTACGAGATTGCCCTCTCGAGAGAACGTTCCCTCGAGGCCAGTCTCCAGAGCCTCAAGCATGAGAAGGCCGAAGCCAATAAATGGAATGTCGAGCTCCAGGCGCTGGAACGCGAAGCCACGGCCAACCAGAATATGCTCGAGCAGTTTCTGGAGCGTTTGAAGGAAACCACCGCCCAGACATCATTGCAAAAGGCAGATGCGCGGGTTGTTTCGCAGGCGCCGATTCCGGTTGAATCGAACGGCCCCGGCGCCCTGATCATATTGCTGCTTGCCGCCGCCGGAGGGTTCGGCCTGGGCGCGGTCGGCGCGGTTCTCACCGAAAGCCTCGATGCTTCGTTCAGGACCCGCTTCGATCTTGAAGCGGTCACGTCCCTGCCCTGCCTCGGTCTGTGTCCGGCGATCGAACCGCGCCAGGTCATGGCGGCGGCGCGGGAACACGCCAAGGCGCAGGGCAAACGGCCGGAGCGGCATTTTTCGAGGTCGGCGCATGTCGCCGCCGACGCGCTCTCGCGGTATGCGATCTGGCGGCCCGCTTCGCAGTTCGCCGAGACGGTACGCGCTGCTCTATGGGGGCTGAGAACCGGCACCGACGCCGGCAGCGATGAAACAGCGAAAGTTGTCGTGGTCTCGTCGGCCCTGCAGAACGAGGGCAAATCGACGATCGCCGCGAACATCGCCTATTGTGCGGCCGCGAGCGGTGCGCTGACCCTGCTGATCGATGCCGACAGCCGCGCCGGATCGCTCTCGGACCGGATTGCGCCCGACGCCTCGTTCGGTCTGAGCGATGTCCTGCAGAACGCCGTTACGCTGGAAGGGGCCGTGTCCCTGGACGCCGAAACAGGGCTCTATATGCTGCCGATCAGCCAGAAGGAACGCCGGTCGCGCCGGGCAGACCTGCTTAGCGACCAGACCTTCAAACTGTTCCTCGACCACCATCGTGAAATCTTCGATCTGATCGTGATAGATGCGCCGCCGGTGATGCCGGTGGCGGAAGCCCGCGGTCTGTTCACCCTTGCCGACCGCGCATTGCTGGTGGTCGAGTGGGGCCGCACCGCGCAGGAGACGGTCGCGGCCGCACTCAACGCCGTGCAGGCCAATCAACACAAGATTGCCGGCACATTGTTCAACAAGGTGGATACTGACAGTTACCGCTTCTATGAGCAGGATTATTCCTGACACCGCACACCGGGACAAAAGGCGATGAATGCCGGAGCTGTGCTCGGGCTTGCATTCCTGGCGATCTCGCTCGCGCTCATAACGCCGTGCGGGGCGGATCCTGACGATCAGAGGCTGCCGGACGATGTGGCCAGTGGATGGATCTTCGCCAAGAGCCTGAAATTGAATTTCAAACCGCACGGCTACGCGGTCGTGAGCGCCGATGACGGCCATCCGGTACGCGCCGGCCGGCAGTCGGTCCGGTTCGAAGTGCGGGCCGGCGACTGCAGCTGGAATTCTCTCGGCTTCAGCGACTGCGACACTGATCGCGAGCGCCACGAACTTGTCCAGATCGGCGACACCCAAAGCCAGGGCGATGCCTACTGGTATGGCTGGTCTATCTATCTGCCGAAGGACTACCCCGTGGTCTATCCGTCCAAGGTGGCGCTGGGCCAGTTCCACGAGATCGAACATGTCACCTGGCTGTTCCGCAACAAGGATGGCGGCTATTTCGTCAACCGGCAGAACGGTTTTGGACCAGCATACGGTTTCGACAAGATACTGGAAGATGGCGAGATGCGCGGCGTGTGGAACGACATCGAAGTGTTCGCGCGCTGGATGCCCGACGAGACGGGCGTCTTCACCGTGTGGCTGAACGGCCGGCAGGTCTATGATCACCGGGGACCGACCATGCACCGCGATGCGCGTCCCTATTTCAAGTTCGGGATCTACCGCAATGTGGTGAGCCGCTACAAGCTGGCGAACGGCGTCGACCGTTTGCCGACCCAGGTGGTTTACTTCGACGAGGTGCGGCGTGGCAGAACGCGCCGGGAAATTGCGCCGCGAAATGAGTGACACAATCAGCACCGAATATGGCGGGCTGCTGAGAAGCTTTGGATTGATGTATTCCAGCCGGGCCCGAAAACGGCGCGGCGCTGCGCTTCGGTCCCGTTTTGAGCTGCGCGTGGGTCAAACGGTCCTGGATCTCGGCGGTGGTGACGGCTCGCACATCCATATGTTGTTTCCCGACCATCGGCCTGTCGTTGTTGCCGATATCGATTCCGATGCCCTGAGCCGGGCGCGGTCGCGGTTCGGCTATGAAACCGCGCAAATGGATATGCAGGACGCGCTGCCCTTTGATGACAAGCAGTTTGATTTCGTGTTCTGCTCCAGCGTCATCGAGCACACGACCGGGCCGAAGTCTGAAATGACGGAAATGACGGATGGTGCGGAATTCAGGCGGATTGCGCGGTTGAATCAAGCGCGGTTTGCCGGAGAGATCGCACGCGTCGCCAAGAGCTACTGGGTGCAGACTCCGAACAAGTATTTCGTCGTCGAAAGTCACAGCTGGCTGCCGGGCGTGGTCGCGTTCCTGCCGCGTACGGTGCTGGTGCCGTTGCTGAAAGCCTTTGCAAAGTTCTGGCCGAAGGCCACGTCGCCGGATTGGAACCTGTTGGGAATGGGCGATATGCGGCGGCTGTTTCGCGACGCCAGCATCATCAAGGAACGCAGTTGCGGCCTGACCAAGTCGCTGATCGCGTTCAAGAAGTAGGGCGTTCTGTCAACCGGCGCCCGGTGGTGCTGGTTCGCGGCAGGGCCGAGGTCAGCTGTACCGCGCCAAGGGCGAAGAACAGGCAGATGACGAACTCCATGGGTGAGCGGTGGTCCCACCTCACCGATCCCGCGACGAAACTGAAGACGAAGACATAGGCGGGCACCGCGGCCAACAGGGCGGTGACGGCGGCACCCGTCCCACCGGACCGCAGATGGCGCAGAAATCCGTAGAGTGCGATCAGCACCACCATGGCCCAGGCAAGGGTGAAGCCGAGGTTCAAAAGCAATGCGGCGGGCGAGGTGCGCCAGAGATAGCGCACCATTGCCCACGTGCCCTGCGTGTCTCGGATGTCGCGCCATTTGAAGGTGTCTTCGTCGCGCGCTTCCTTCAGGTCGAACAAGCCGAGATAGCGTCCATAGGCCATGCTGACGCCGGTGTTGGCCACCATGTTTACGGCGTCGGAGGCGACGGAGCGGGCAAAGCTTTTAGGGTGCTCCAGTGCGAGGTCGATGAATTTTGCGGCGGACATGCCGCGTCGCTCGACGGTTTCCTCCGGCAGTTCAAAGCCGTCCATCCGGGCCATGCGGTCGGCCCGCAAAAACAGGTTGGACGAGAGGCCGTGGAAACTGGGCGCAACTTCGTAACGGCCATCGTTGACCCACAGGGCGGCCTGCCACAGACCGACCAGAGAGACGGATACCACAACCGTTGCCGCTGCAGAGCGCACGGCGGACCGCCACGGCCTGGCGCGGAACAACAGGAGCACCGCGACGCCCACCGGAAACAGCACGAACATGAGGCGGGTGAAGCAGATGATGGCGCTCAGAACTGCAAAGGCTGCCACATCGCCCGGCGCCGGGCGGTCCGCCCGCAGCATGCGCATGGCGAAGTAGACAGCGATGATGAGGAGCGGATTGCAGAGGCTTTCGGTGACGAAGGCCTGCGGATGGAACAGTGTCGAGGGCAGAAGCGTGTAGGCGATCACCGCGGTTCTTGCGACCGCCGGCGAAAACAGCTCCTTGGCGATGCGGTAGAGAAAAAAGACGCCGATCAGGAACAAGATGATGTTCTGAAGGATGACGCCGGCAGCGCCGAACGCCGCGTAGGCCGGCAGGAAGAAGAGATAGTCGCCCGGTGCTGAGTGATAGAACACGGTTTCCACCACCGCATTCCAGTCCTTCGCCGACATGATGGCGTCAATCTTGGCCGAGCGGTCCCAGGCTCTGTCGCCGAGCTGGAACTTTTCCTCAAGGCCGGGGAGCGCCATGACGAGAGCCAGGTGAGCGGCCCCGACAATCCCAAGCAACGTGGCGATGAACCGGTCGAACGGGAGAGGCCCGGTCATTGCGCCGCCTGAACCGAGGCGTCATGCCCGGCGCCGCTCGCGCCCGCGACGCGGCGCCAGAAACTCGATGAGAAACGCGGGTCCATGAAGCCCTCCAGTTCCTGCCAATGAGGAAACGAGCGCTGAAACACCTGCTGGCTCATGCGCGCGTCCTTGTAGGGGTTCACGGCGCCGCCGGCCTGCATGACGATGTCGTCCAGCCGGTCCATGAGCGAGAAGGTCGGCTCGCCACGGTTGGGGAAGTCGAGGGTCAGTGTTATGCCGGGGCGCGGGAAGGACAAGAGCCCCGGTGACCGCCGGTCGCCGAATTCCTTCAACACGGTGAGAAACGATCCGGCCCCGGATTCAGCGGAGGTTTCGAGCAGCCGGCGGACCGCCTCTGCGCCGGTCTGGTGGGGAATGACGCTTTGATGCTGCAGCAGCCCGTCGCGGCCATAGAGGCGATACCACTTGCCGATCCGGTCGAGCGGGTAGAAGAAACCCGAATAGGGCACCATTCCACGGCGGCGCGCTGAAAGCTGCTTGCGGAAGTAGAGCGTGTTGAAGGCGCGCAGGCTCGCCCGGTTGACCAGCGGGAACGGCAGGTCGAGAGGAAAGTTCTTCGGCTTCGACGCCGGCTGCCGCATGCGGGCGGGATTCAGCTTTGCATGATTGCCGCGCATGAAGAGGCCGCGTCCGAGTGAGCGGCCGCGGGCAAGCGAATCGACCCAGGCGACGGTGTACTCCCAATGTTGCTCGGACTGGCGCGACAAAGCGAAGAACTCGTCCAGCCTGTCGAAACGGATGACCTCCTGGTCGATGTAGTTGTTGCGGACTGGACTGAGCTGGATATCGGCCCAGGTTATGAGACCGGTGAGGCCGAGGCCGCCGATTGTGGCGCGGTACAGGCCGGGGTTGTGATTGGGCGAACACATCAGCCTCGCGCCGTCCGAACGCAGCAGCTCGAACCGCTTCACATGGCAGCCGAAGGTTCCTGCCTGGTGATGGTTCTTGCCGTGGATGTCATTGGCGATGGCGCCGCCTAGGGTCACATATTGGGTCCCCGGCGTGACCGGCAGAAACCAGCCTTTCGGAACGATCACGGCCAGAATGTCGGAGAACAGGACGCCGGCCTCACAGCGCAGCATTCCGATTTCGGGATCGAATGAGAGAATTTGGTTCAGCCCGCGGCAGTCGATCAGCACGCCGCCGTCATTGAGACAGCTGTCGCCGTAGCTGCGGCCGTTGCCGAACGGCAGGAAACTTGCGCCGGGATACGCATCAAGCGGCAGGGGCTGACTGCGATCGTCCGGGCGAACAACCTCCTGCGAACACAGGGGATAGCGGCCCCAGGAGCGATAGGGTGCCTCGCTCATAGCGCGGCCACCCACATCAGGACCGCACCGAGCGCCACGGCCAACTGGCTGCGGCGGTCCTTGATGGCAAAGACGATCGGATCGTCGTGCAATTCGTCGCGGCGGGCCAGCAACCAGATCCGGCTGATCAGGAACAGGACGATGGGACACAGGAACCAGATGACGTGTGGCTGGGCGTAGAGCAGGGTTACCGCGGAACTGTCGACATAGAGCGCCAGAACCAGCACGGCCATGTATCCGCTCGCCACGCCGAAATGGGCCAGCGTCTCAAGGTCGACGGCCCGGTAGCCGCGGCCTTCCACCTGGCCCCGCGAGGTGCGCGCAAGCATGGTGAGTTCGACATAGCGCTTCACCAGGGCGAGGCTCAAAAAGATAAACATCGAGAAGGCGAGGAGCCAGAACGACACCGGCACCGCGACCGCCGCGCCGCCGGCGATGACCCGTGACGTGAACAGGCCGGCCAGGGTCAGAACGTCGACCAGGACGGCCCGTTTGAGATAGAGGGAATAGGCGAGCGTCACCAGGTAGTATGCGCCAAGAACCAGTGAAAACTGCCAGGGCAGGAACACGGTCAGGGCCATGGCCGCGGTGAGCAGCAGGGGCATTGCGATGATGCCGTGAACGATCGGCAGGTCGCCCGCGGCAAACGGTCTGAGCTTCTTGGTCGGATGGCGCCGGTCGGCCTGGAGATCGAAGAGATCGTTCAGGAGATAGACGCTCGAAGCGCACAGCCCGAAGGCGAGGAAGGCGATACCGGCCTGGGCGAGCAACGCAACATCCGTCAGCTTGTGCGCCAGGAGAAGCGGGACGAAGACCAGGGTGTTCTTGAGCCACTGATGCAAGCGCAGCGCCCGGACATAGGGGGCAATGCCGCGCGGCCGGTCGTCAAACCTGTGGGCGACGTCGGCAACAGCCTCCGCGGCCTTGGCGACACCGGGCTCGGGATTGACGATGATCGCCTCACCGGCTTCGCGCCAGATCGCCAGATCGGCCCGCGCATTGCCGGCGTAGTCGAACTTGCCGGCGCCATATTCAGTGCGCAATCGGTCGAGCTTGTGCGCGCCTGAAAGATTGACCTCGCTGTTGCTGGCGAAGACCGCATCGAACAGGTTGAGATGATTGGCGATCGTGGTGGCGTATTTCTCGTGGCTGGCGGTCGCCAGTGCGAGGGTTCGTCCGTCCGCTTTTTCAGCGCGCAGATGTGCCAGAAAGTCCTTGTGGTAGGGTAGGATCCGCGGATCGATGTCCACCCGGTTGGCGATCTCCTGCTTCAGACGGGCCTTGCCGTGCAGCAGCCAGAGCGGCATCAGCAGGAGATAGAGGACATTGCGCCGGACAAGCTCGAAAGCCGTTTCAACCAGGAGGTCGGAGCGCAGCAGAGTGCCGTCCAGATCGACGCACAGGACCCCTCTATCCACCACATCGCGGACGGTCTTCAGCATGTTCTGCTCAGCCTTTGCAGTGATCGCCGGGCCGCATCCGGCGATGGCTCTTTTTCTTATGGCCTTGGGTCGAGACTGGTGGTCGGGGCAGGTGTTGTCACCGCAATCCACCAAGTAACCTTAACGGCGTTACTTTGGTTAATGCGTATTGAGTTTCATCTGCCAATCGTTAACTCAGATTCCACAATCCATGTTGGTTTTGTTGCGCGCCATCAAGCGATCTGAAACTAATGATTTACAAACAAAATGCGGAAGAAGTGGCGATCAGGTCACCATGTCGAAATATGTACCGTTAATTCTATTTACCGTGCTCACCAATGCGGCGGCGCAGATCCTGCTGAAGAAGGGCATGATTTCCGTCGGCACGTTCTCGTTCGATGCGACCAATCTGGCGAGCGCGTTCGTCAAGGCGATGTTCAACCCCTACGTCTTTTTGGGGCTGTGCACTTTCGTCATCTCGATGCTGTCGCATCTTGTGGTGCTGTCGCGGGTCGATCTGAGTTTCGCCTACCCGTTCCTCAGCCTCGCCTATGTGGTGGCCGCCGCCTACGCCTATTTCGTCTTCAAGGAGGACGTGAACATGGTGCGGTTCGCCGGCATCGCCCTCATTTGCTTCGGGACCGTGCTGATCGCCCGCAGTTGAGCTTCGACCATCGCCGTCCGCGCAACAACAAGAACAACGGAGCGCAAACGTGAAACATATCATTGTCGGAGGTGACGGGTTTGTCGGCCATCATCTGGCCGCCGACCTCCGCGTCATGGGCGAGCAGGTGCTCGTCGCCGATGTGCACCAGAGCCCCCACAAGGTGTACGAGCGGGTTCCGTTTCAGGCCCTCGACATCACAGATCCCGCCTCGGTTGCGGCGTTGCCGATCGAGCCCGACGACGTGGTCTACAACATGGCGGCGCGCATGCTGTCGCCGATCCTGCCGCGGGCGCAGAGGCGAGACTTCTTCTGGCCGGTCAACACCGATGGCGTTGAACATCTGCTGTGCGCCATGGAACGGCGCGGTTGCGGTCAGCTGGTGCATTTCACCACAGACATGGTCTACGGCTATTCCAAGACGGTTCCGCAGACCGAAGATCATCCCACCGAGCCGCTCGGACCCTATGGGGAGAGCAAGCTTGTTACCGAAGACATGTGCCGCGCCTATCGTGCGAAAGGCATGACGATTTCGGTGTTTCGCCCACGCCTGATCATCGGCCCGGGACGCTTGGGGATCCTGATCAAACTGTTCAAGCTGATCGATGCCGGCCTGCCTGTGCCGATGATCGGCGGTGGGCGGAACCCCTATCAGTTCGTCTCGGTCTACGATTGCGCCAGTGCGGCGGTCTGCGCCTGGAAGGCCGGCCTGCCGAACGCCGAGTACAATATCGGCTCGGCCAATCCGCCGCCGGTGCGCGAGCTGCTCGGCCGGTTGATCGAGGAAGCCGACAGCCGGTCGATCCTGCTGCCGACCCCGGCAACGCTGGTCAAGGCGACGCTCACCCTTCTCGACCGCCTGAACCTGCCGCTGATGGATCCGGAACAGTATCTGATTGCAGACGAGTACTGTGTGCTCGATTGCTCGAAGGCGGAACGCGAGCTGGGCTGGGTGCCGGGGCACCGAGATGACGACATGCTGCTTGCCGCCTACCGCGAATACCGATTGGGCCGCGAGGCGCGCCGTGGCGCGCGCGCCACGGAAACACCGACGTCGACACAAACGCCGGCCGAATGACACCCCGCGAAGGCGGCGAAGAACGGATGGAACCAATGGTCCTTGTCGAAGAACGCACTGAAACCGCACCTGCCTGCGAGGCGGCGCCGAAATTGATTACGGTCGAGGAGGCCAAGCGGCTCGAACCGGAAACGGTTGCCGATCTCTTCACCCGGCACCTCAATCCGGGCCAGCTGCATTTCATGAAACTGCTCGGATTCCACAAGGTCATCATCGAGCGCGCCGAGGGCATGTATTACATCGACCGGGAGGGGCGCCGGATTCTCGATTTCTTCGGCGGTTTCGGGTCGCTCGCCTTCGGTCACAACCACCCGCGCATTCTGGCGGTCCGGCAGCAGTTTCAGGACGAGAAGCGGCACGAGATCGCCATTGCCTTCATGTCGCAATATGCCAGCGCACTGGCGGCGAACCTGGCGGAGATTTCGCCCGGCGATCTCGACATGGTGTTTCTCGGCTCGACCGGGTCTGAGGCGATGGAAGCGGCACTGAAGGTGGCCGAACAGGCACAGGGGCCCGAGCGCTCGAAAATCCTCTATGCGGAGAACGCCTTCCACGGCAAGTCGAAGGGCACCCTGTCGGTCACCGACTCGGCGCTTTACCGCTCAGGCTTCGAGCTGGTCGGTAATACGATGCGTGTCCCCTTCGGCGATATCGATGCGATCCGCGGCGCCATGGAAGCAGACCCTTCTATCGGCATCGTGGTGCTCGAGACCATTCAGGGCGGCGGCGGCATCATTGAGGCGCCGGACGGGTTCTGGCGCGAATTGCGGGCCCTGTGCGATGCCCATGACGTCTTGTGGATTGCCGACGAGGTGCAATGCGGACTGGGGCGTACCGGCAAATTCTACGCCTTTGAGCACGAAGGCGTCGTGCCCGACGTGACGGCGCTTGCGAAATCGCTGGGCGGCGGCAAATGTGCGATGGGCGCCATGATCGCAAAACGCGACGTCTATATGAAGGCCTATGGCCAGCCCAAGAACGCGATGATCCACGGTCCGGCCACTTTCGGCGGCATCGGCGAGGCGAGCTGCACCGCCATCGAAGCGCTCAACATTCTCTATGACGACGGCCTGATGGAGAATGCGGCGGTACAGGGCGATTACCTGCTCACGCGCCTCAGAGACCTGCAGGCGAAATACCCCAAGATCATCCACGACGTGCGCGGCAAGGGCCTGATGGTGGGGCTTGAGTTTGCCGACTTCAGCAAGACCATGCCGTTTGGGTTGCGCCAGGTCTTGTCGGTGCTCGACGACAAACTCAAAGGCAGCCTTTGCGGCTTTGTCGGCGCGCTGCTCCTGTCGGACTACAACGTCCTCGTGGCGTTTACCGAATACAACCGGAACGTCATTCGGCTGGAACCGCCGCTGATCGCCGAGCGCGACCATATAGATACGTTTGTCGATGCACTGGACGACCTGCTCGGCCGTGGCATCGTCAGGATCGTGACCGACTTTATCAAGCGCCACGCCAGGGCGCGATGACCGGTTCGCGCGAGTGACGTCATGACCCCGGCGCACACCCGATTTGCCAAGAGCGCGGCCAGCAATGCGGCCTTCTTCACGATTGCCGCCGTGGTCTTCATCGGCTTTACGATCTTCTACACGCGGGCTTACGGCGTCGCTCAATACGGGCAGTTCTCGTTCTTGCTGAACACGGTCACCGCGCTGATTTCGCTTGGCGCCTATGAAGGATTTCTGATCACCCACTCGGTGACCCAGACGCGGGCGGAGTTTGACCGCTTCAACCGTCGCTTTGCCTATTTCAATGCCGGGCTCGTGGTGATTGCAGCGATTGGTTTCGTTGCCGCGACGGGCATCTTGACCTTGAGTGTTCTCGGCGCGGTGCTGCTGGCGGTCTTCCTTGATTACCGGTCGCAATCCTCCATCGCGGTGCTGATCACCCGGGACGACAATTGGAAAATCAGGGCATTCCGGACCGCGTATCAGGTGATCCTTATCGCCATGTTCGTTGCGGCACGCACTGCCGGCATCGATCTTGCCCATGCCTTTGCCCTGGCCATTCTGGGGGCCGCGACGATCAATTACGGGTTGCTCATCACGGCAGCCGCATCAGGGCTCGCGCAATCGGAACTGAAGCCGACGATGCGGGAAGCGGTTACCGCGAAAGTGCTGTGGATTGCCGTTGCCACCAATGTGGCGACCGTCCTGTTCCTGCTGATCGACAAGATCGCGGTGCGCTGGTTCGATGTCGGCACCGACTATCAGGTGGGGCTCTATTTCCTGTTCTTCGATCTGGCGGTGCGGGCCGAGGCCTTCTACCTGCTGCTTGCCGTTCCGGTTACAAACCATCTTTTCAACAAGGCGCAGGGTGGCGAACTGGCATCGCGTGAGATCTTGTGGATGGCGGCCGGTTGCGTCGGCGTCGGCGCTGTGGCCGGTATCCTCGGCATTGCCTTCGTTCCACCAATCTACGGCGTCTCGCTGGAAGGCATTGAGATGCTGCCGTGGCTGTTCGGCATCTATGTGACGGCGCGCGGCATACGGCATCTGCTCAAGGCGGTCTGCAACGCCACCGGTCTTCACTGGACGCTTCTGGCGGCGAACTATCTGGTGTTGATTGCCGGTTCCATTGCCGTGGCCGTGTTGCTCCTGACCGGTGGTGGCGTCCTGTCGATCACCGCATTGGCCGCGGTTCTCGCGCTGGCGCAATTGGGCCGTGCCCCCTTCCTGTTCAGAATTCTCGTTCACCGTGCCGGCTTCCGTGAGCGGCTGGTTCTGGGAAAGGCCTGATATGTCCGTTGCCGGTCATACCACCTCACGGGCGCCGCGGCGCGACGCCGCGGACATCTACACCTGGCTGGAGGTCGGGCTCTCTTCGGTCATCCTCGCCTGGCTGCTGGTCGGAACATATGCGCAGGATCTGGTGTTCCGCAGCATCGCCGGCACGCTGCCCGCCGTTGCCGCCTTCACCGGTCTGGCAATCCTGCTCACATTGCGCAGCGGCTTCCGCCTGCCGGTAAACGGGCCCTATCTTGCACTCTATGTTCTGTTGGCGGCGGGGTGTTTCAGCGTCGTTCTGTCCTTTGTCGGGCAGGCTTCCCTGACCGGCTATCCGCGGTCGGACCGGTTCATTTTCCGCCAGTCCTATTTCCTGATCATGCTGCCCCTTGCGATCATGGCCGGTTTTGTCTTCTGGCAGCGATGCTACGGCGCGTTGCTGAGGTTTTGCGCGGCGTTCTTCGTGCCGCTTGCCATTGCCTGCATGCTGTCCGACTGGGCGAGTGCCTATCTGTTCGGCGACCCGACTTTCAGAGGGTTCAACGGGTACAGCAAGTATGCCGACAAGGGCATACTCACCCTGGTGTTCTCCTTCATCTATCTTGCCCGGGTGATGTCGCGGCGCGAACGCCATGTTGTGCCCCTGGTGCTGCTTCTGGTCTATTTCGGCGGCACCAAGATCCTGACCTACGGGTCGCTCTTCCAGGCGACGACCGGAACGATCATCATGGGGATTCTCGCTCTGGTGACCGTGTTGCGGTTGCGACCGGCCTTGTGCGGGCAGTTGCTGGTGGTGTTTCTTGGCGCCCTTTTCACGGCGCTGGCGGTGGCCACGATCTATCCCGAACTCTTCAGCGATGATGCCAACGCCTATTGGAGGTTCTCCAACTGGCACTCGAACTTCGTGGCGCTGTATGAGACGGGGTTTCTCGGTATCGGCTTTGGAACGCCGTACTTCCCGGTCACGTCGGATTCGCTCCTGCATGCCCTCAGTATCCTGAAACGCGGCAGCGAACCCTGGGCGGGCAGCACCCAGAACTACGACCTGATCTATTTGAGGACACAGCACAATTCCTTCGTGAACCTGTTTTTCAGAACGGGACTGATCGGCGGCCTGGCGTTTCTTGCATTTAATGTGGGATTGCTTGGTTCGGCTTTGCGCGCCATGCGCGGAGCGCGGCCCGAACTGCAGTCGCAGGCCCTTCTGGGCCTTACTCTGGTGACCCTCAGCCTGTTGCAGATTTCTCTTCACGTGGGCCTGGAAACCCCAAGGTTTCTGGTGCTTTACGCCTTTTCCGTGGCGTTGTCGGTGCTGATCTCCAGCGTCGCCCGTATACCGCCCGACAGGGCAGCGGACCGGACTGGTTAAGTGTTTCGAAACCATACCATTAAGGGGGTTGGGGAACTGGCACGAAACCTGCGTCTTTCAGCAGGTGCAGCGGGGGACGCGGATCGAAGAGAGATGGCGATGAAGGTTTCGAGAAGAAAATTCAATCTTGGACTGCTCTGTTCCAGCATGGTTGCGTTCGTTGCGGCCGGCGTGCAGCGCCTGAAGGTCAGGAACGGCTGGGTCCTGCGCGGCGAGGACTGACATGTTTGTAAACCTTGCCCAGTCGCCTGAAGACCTCAGCGCGGATGTCTGTATCATCGGCGCCGGTGCCGCCGGTATTTCTCTGGCGACCCGGCTGGCGGCGCGGTCCATAGATGTGATCCTGTGCGAAGCCGGCGGCCTGGAGGCGAGCGAAGCCTCGCAGGGCGTCTATCGGGCGGAGACGCAGGGCGACGAATATTACGATCTTGAAACCGCCCGTCTGAGATATTTCGGTGGAACAACCAACCACTGGAGCGGATGGTGCCGTCAACTGGATGCGGCGGATTTCGAGAGCAAGGTGCAGGGGGTGCCGACGTCCTGGCCGATTTCCAAGGCCGACCTCGATCCCTATTTCGAGGAAACCGGGAACATTCTCGAACTGGTGGACATCAAGCCGGATGAGGCGCTTGGCCGTTCCGGGCTGAACCGTATCGATCTGAGCTTCTCGCCGCCGGTCAGGTTCGGTGAGAAGTATCATTCCGAACTGGACAAATCACAACACACGCGGGTGCTGCTGAACGCCAACCTGGTGAATGCCCGGACGCGGGACCACGTGGTCAATGCCGTCCGGGTGCGCGATTATCAGGGGAACGAGCGCGACATTCATGCCCGCATTTTCGTCATCGCCTGCGGCGGCATCGAGAATTCGCGCCTTTTGCTGTGGCTGAACGACATCGGCGATCTTCCCTTTGCTGGGGGCAGCCGGTTGATCGGGCGCTATTGGATGGAGCATCCCCATGCGCCGATCGGCAGCGTCGTGATTGGCGACAAGAACCGGTTTACCTTCGATGAGAACGCGCTCGACTTCTTCTCGCCGACGGCGGCATTCATGCGCGAGAAGGGTGCCCTGAACAGTCAGCTTTTTTTGAAGTCGACGAGCTACGGCGGGGCCAAGGAAGTGATTGCCGACCTGCTCTGCGTTGCGCCGGACTTCGGCACCTGGGTCATGGGCCAGTTCGGCAAAAAGCTTGCCTGTGTGGCGCAGCTCAAGGCGGCGTGGGAACAAGAGCCGGTGTTTCACAATGCGGTGACGCTGGGCGAGGACCGTGACCGGTTCGGCATTCCGCGCTCGCAGCTTCACTGGACCCGCAGCCGGCTGGACCACCACACCATCAGGCAGTCGGCCATGGCGTTTGCCAAACATCTGGCAGACGAGGATATCGGCCGGGTGAAGCTCGATAGCTGGCTGCTCGACCCCGATGCGGGTTTGCCGGCGCCCGACGAAATGGGCGGTTACCATCATATGGGTGGGACCCGGATGGCGCAGACCGCGACCGGCGGCGTTGTCGACGCGGATTGCAAGATCTTCGGCACCGAGAACTTTTATGTCGCGGGGTCGTCGGTGTTTCCAAGCGCCGGCCATGCCAATCCGACGTTCTCCATCGTGCAACTCTCTCTCAGGCTGGCTGAACATCTGGCTGGCCGGCTGCCGCACGCCAGCTGAATCTCACGGCGACAGCGGGCCCTGCCAGGCGCTGGATCTCGAGATCACGAATTGTGTTGTCCAGGACCTGTCGCCCTCCCTGTTGGGCCGCAGGACGACCATGGACGCAGGACACTTTTCACCGAAGCTGGGCGAGTACCAGCCGCGCGGCGGAGAGGTTTCCGCGCGATACAAAGATGCGCTGAGGCCCGGGTCGGGCATCATGCACAGAAGATGATGTTCGGTTTTGCTGGCAACACATACCGCGCCCGCCTCCACCGTGACATCGAGATCGGGGTGAAACAGAAAGCCGATCTCGACCGCAGGCAGCTGCGTGAAGTCTCCCAGCAGTGTGTCCTTGACCGAGATGCGATTGTCGGTAACGGAGACCTTGCGCCGATGGATGACGCCAAAGCCTCGCTGATATCCATTGTGACCGGCCGCCATTTCGTATTCGCCGGCACCTATTGCCGGCTGCTCGCGCCAGGCACGCGCCTTGTGGCTCCAGTTGAACGCGCCCGCCATGGTGCTTGAGCTGGCGCCGCCGAGCGACAGGGTGTTGTGCGCCGAGGTGCTGCGGAAATGATCCCGCCAGCGGCTGCCCGAATGATAGAGAAATGTTCCGGCGTCCACGAGAACCGGCTGGTCGTCGAGATGCAGCCACAGGGCCAGTGCATCGGCATGACCATGGGCGGCGATCGAAAGGTGGCCGAGCGGCCCGTGATCCATGACGAGCAGTGCGTTCCTGCCGACGATTTCATTGCGCATGACCGTATAGCCGCCGGCGTCGAATGACCGGGTGCCTTTGGGCGCGGGCCGTCTGCGCGGCGGCGCGCCGAAGATGAGGTTGCGCAGGTGAGGCGGCGTCGCGGGGGGGGCAAGGTCAGGGCGTTTAAGGTAAGACGCCAGGCAGCCCAGAACGGAGGATACATAATGGGTTTCGCGGCCCTGCCGGGATGAGAATATGCGGCCCTCGTCGTCATCGCCGATGCGTGGCTGGTTGGACGCGGGATCGGTGATCCAGCGCAGATATTCCCCGGCACGTCCCAGCCGCCGGGCCATGCTGCTGGGAAATGGCTTGTCCACGTGATCGGCGAGCCAGGCACACAAGAGATAGAGCTCGATTGTGAAACTGCCATAGGTTGGCGACTGTTCGGCGCCGACGCCGTCCTCGTGGAACTGTCGCTCGACTTCCGCAAAAAGCGCCCGGCGGCCCCGCACTGCATATGTATCGGCATGCTTGAGATCGGGCGCCAGGGTGCCGATCAGAAACAGGCCGGCCGCCTCGGCGACGCGATGATTGTTGGCGGATGAATGTTTCGAGGGATAGCGGTCGAGCCAGAACGCGTGCGCGGCGAGGCATGCGCGCAGCTTGCGATTGAGAGCGGCGCTGATTGCGCTGTCTTCGACAAACGCAAGCACCGTCAGAATGGAAATCGCCCGCAACGCCAGCTCGATGCCAGAGCCCCAGTTGACGCCTTTGAACGGCGGGTTGGCGTCGATCCAGCTTTCGAGTTGTTGCAGGCAGAACGCGGTGCGGTCGTCGCGGCCGGTGACAGCGGCAAGGGCTGCGATCGGCGGTAGAAACTGAAGGCGATTGTATTCCCAAACGAACTTGACGTCGCCGTAGCCCGAGGCGCCGCGATGGTCGATGCCGAAACAGTAGGCTTCTCTTGGCCAAATGCGCCGGCTTATGGGGTCCCAGTGCCACATTTCCTGGACCGGGCCGTGCGGCCATGTCTGGCCAAGCAACTCCAGCCCGCCGGCAGTCGCAGCGTCGGCAACCGCGCTCCAGTCCGCAACCAGGCGTCGCTGGTTGTGGATCGGATCGGGCAGCGCAATCGGCAGACGGGGTATGGGCCCGGTGCCCTCATCGAACGCGGCCCATCCATAGGGACGCAGCGATGCGCTGCGGCGATTGATCTGCTCGACGACCCGGTGCCCCACCTCCGGCACGCTCATGGCGCGCAACCGGTTCGCATACCACGTCAAACGTTGTGCCAGACGGGACTTTTGCGGTGATTTATCGGGTGCGGAATGAAAGGTGATCTGGGTCATCGATCTGCCTGCATAACGGCCGCTCTACGACCGCGTCCAGCGATCGTCCTCCTATTGGTAAATATCCGTCATGGCTGGAATTTTACCCGGTCGAGTCGGTGCCGTAACGGTCTGTACCTCCTTAACGTTAACGTGCTGGCGAGACAGCCAAACAGGCATCATTACGCTAAGTTTGTGGTCAAGCTGGGACGGATGGAGAAGTGTGGTGTTGTCGCAATTTTCGATCGACAGGCCACGGCGTGCCGAGTTTCTCGGCTGCCCGGTCGATCTATACGATATGCGTGAAACCGTCGATCTGATCGCCGGCGCCATCGAGCGCCGCGAACGGCTGCATCATGTCGTTGTCAATGTGGCCAAGGTGGTCAACATGCGGCGCGACCCGGCGCTGCGGCGCAATGTTGCCGAAAGCGACCTCATCAATATTGACGGTATGGGTGTCGTCTGGGGCTGCCGGCTCATGGGCCTGCCCGTGCGTGAACGGGTCACCGGCATCGATCTGATGATTGAGGTGCTCGCACATTGTGAGGCGAGAGGTCGCAAGCCCTATTTCTTCGGTGCGCGGCAGGATGTGCTGGAGGCCTTCATCGCGGAAATTCGCAGGCGCTATCCGCGGCTCGAGGTTGCTGGTTGGCGAAACGGTTACTTCTCGGCCGACGAAGAACCGGATATCGCGCGCGACATCGCCGCTTCCGGTGCGGACTGCCTGTTCGTGGCGATTTCCAGCCCGGTCAAGGAACGCTTTCTGCGCACCTATCGCGACACGCTGGACGTGCCGTTTCTGATGGGCGTCGGCGGCTCGATAGATGTGCTGGCCGGTCATGTGGCGCGGGCGCCGGTGTGGATGCAGAAGGGCGGCCTGGAGTGGCTGTTCCGGTTGGCGCAGGAACCGCGCCGGCTGGCGCGGCGGTATCTGGTGTCGAACGCGACCTATGCGGTTCTTCTGGCCTCCGCGCTGATCGAGCGCGCGTTTTCACTTTCACCGGAACAAAAAGAAAGCATCAAGCGATGAAAGTGCTGGTGGCATTCGGGACACGGCCCGAAGCATTGAAGTGTTTCCCCGTGATACAGGAACTGCGCAAGTGCGAAGGCGCCGACGTGAAGGTCTGCGTCACGGCGCAGCACAGGGACATGCTCGATCAGGTGCTGCGGCCGCTTGGCCTCAAGCCCGATTACGACCTCGATCTGATGCGCCTGTCCCCAAGCCTCTCCGACATCACGTCCGATGTCCTCAACGGCGTCGGTGAAGTGCTGGACAAGGAGCAGCCGGACAGGGTCCTGGTCCAGGGCGACACGACGACGACCATGGCAACCGCCATGGCGGCCTACTACCGCCGTATCCCGGTGGGCCATGTGGAGGCGGGGTTGCGCAGCGGCGACATCTATTCGCCGTGGCCTGAAGAGGTCAACCGCAAGATGGTGGGCGTGATCGCCGACCAGCACTTCGCGCCGACCGAGCAGGCGCGCGAGAATCTCCTGAAGGAAAACGTTCCCGAAAGCCAGATCCATGTGACCGGCAACACGGTGATCGATGCCCTCAACCAGATCAAGGACCAGGTGAATGCCCTCGAAAGCGGGCATCCGGCGGTCCGTCAGGTTGTCGATGCCATCGGGCGCACCAATAACCGACTGATCCTGGTGACATCGCACCGCCGGGAAAACTGGGGGCAGGGTATCGAGCAGATCTGCACCGCGCTGCGGCGCTTGGCCGATCGCGGCGATGTGCATATCGCCTATCCGGTGCATCCCAATCCCAACGTCAAGATCCCGGTGCAGGAGTTCCTCGGCGATCACCCCAGCATTTCATTGCTGCAGCCTCTCGACTATCTGCCCTTCGTGGCTCTGATGACCCGGGCGCATCTCATCCTGACCGATTCCGGCGGTGTTCAGGAAGAAGCGCCGGCACTCGGCAAGCCGGTGCTGGTCCTGCGCGACACCACCGAGCGTCCCGAAGGCATTGCCTCGGGCAATGCCAGGCTCGTCGGCGTCGATGCCGTCACGATCGTCACCGAAGCCGAGCGGCTTCTCGACGATGAACGGGCGCACCGCAAGATGAGCCGGGCGCGCAATCCTTATGGCGATGGCAAAGCGGCACAGAGAATCACAAGACATGTCCTCAATGGATCCTATGCAGACTAAGACAATTGCGGTTGTCGGGCTTGGTTACATCGGTCTGCCGACGGCGGCTTTGCTCGCAAGCCGCGGCGTCACCGTGCAGGGCGTTGATGTGGCGGCCCATGTGGTCGAGACGATTTCGCGCGGGCAGGTGCACATCGTCGAGCCGGACCTCGACGGTCTGGTGCAGAAGGTCGTGTCATCGGGAAACCTGGCGGCGAGCACCGGTATGCAGCCCGCCGATGTGTTTATCATCGCGGTTCCGACGCCGCTGGGCGATGATCTCAAACCTGATACCGCCTATGTCGAGGCCGCGGCGCGCGATGTGGCGGCGGTTCTGGAACCGGGGAACCTGGTCATCCTGGAATCGACGGTGCCGGTGGGAACCACCGAACGCATTGCGGGGCAGTTGCGCGGGCACAGGCCGGACCTCCGCTTTCCGGGCAGCGATACGGAGACTCCGGACGTGCATATTGCCTACTGCCCCGAGCGTGTGCTGCCGGGACGGGTCCTGACCGAGCTCCTCCACAATGACCGCTGCATCGGCGGGATGACGCCCGAATGCGCGGCGCGCGCCTGTGAGGTCTACCGTCTGTTTCTCGAGGCGGAATGCTTCGAGACCACCGCCCGCACGGCGGAAATGGTCAAGCTCACGGAAAACGCCTATCGCGATGTCAACATCGCCTTTGCCAACGAGCTTTCGATGATCTGCGACACGCTCGATATCGATGTCTGGAAGATGATCGAGCTGGCCAACCGCCATCCCCGGGTCGATATCCTGCAACCGGGACCAGGCGTTGGCGGCCACTGCATCGCCATCGATCCCTGGTTCATTGTCCATTCCGCGCCTGATCAGGCAAAGCTGATCCGGGCGGCACGCGAGATCAACGAGGCGAAGCCCGGGTTCGTGCTGGAGAAAGTGAGCCGGGCGATCCACGGCAACGCGAATGCCTCCATTGCCTGTCTCGGCCTCGCCTTCAAGCCAAATGTGGACGATCTGCGCAACAGCCCGGCACTCGGCATCGTCGAAGCGCTTGGTCGCGAGCACGGCGCGAATATCATTGCGGTCGAACCCTATATCGACGCGGCGCCGGACTGCCTGACACAGCACGGCGTCCGGTTCGCCGATGCGCAGAGCGCCATCGCGCAGTCCGAGATTGTGCTGTTGCTGGTCGATCACCGGCAGTTTCACGCCATTGAGCGAGGTGACCTCGCGGCCAAGACCGTGATCGACACGCGTGGCCTGTGGCGTGTCGACGCCGGCTAAACCCTTCCAGGATGTCTGATTACATGAAAGTGTAGTGCAGCGCCGCGCGATCCGTTTTAATACAGCGGCACATTCGGATCGGGAGCGGACATCATGAGCATTTTACAACGCGCAGCACTCTATTTTACTGCAGCGGCCCT
Source organism: Hyphomicrobiales bacterium (assembly GCA_021775615.1). Lineage (GTDB taxonomy): Bacteria > Pseudomonadota > Alphaproteobacteria > Rhizobiales > JAJFHB01 > JAJFHM01. Next base: position 5,529 of record JAJFHL010000275.1, on the reverse strand, counting down.
TGGCGGCCTGGCGGTGGTGATCACAGTATGGGCCTTCGGACAGATCGGCGTGGCGGATCTATTCGGCGTTGCCGTCAAGCCGGCGCTTGCCAAGACGTTCATCTACAAACAGATGGTCTGGGGCGGGATCTGGGGCCTGATCTTCCTGCTGCCGATCACGCTCAAGCCGCTATGGCTCAAGGGCCTGGTGATGACCCTGGCTCCGGTGATCGTGGCGCTGGTGGTGTTCTTTCCGCAGGGCGGGGCCGGCATGCTGGGGATGAATCTCGGAACCCTGACGCCGCTTTACATCTTTATCGTCAACATCCCCTGGGGACTGGTGACGGCCTATCTCGGCCACGCTCTCAACGCGGACCAGGCATAAGCACTGGAACGAGCAGCCGGCGGCGGCTTGCGAGCTGGCCGGAATATTCGGCCCGGCCGCGTGCGCCGGCGGCTGTCGTCACAGAAACCGGGGCCATTGCGTACACTGATGGCATGGCCACGATCGTTATCGCGCGGTCAGACTCCGGGCGACAGTGGTGATTTCGGCTTTCGGAATGCCGATGTCGTTCAAGGTGCGTGCATCGAGACGCGACAGGGCCCGACCCGTCTGGCGATAGGCAATACCGCGATGGAGCGCTTCGAAGGCGCGGACCACGGCCATACCGGCTTGGGTGATCACATCGGCAATCGTCTCGGCAGGTTGGTAGAGGCCGGCGAAGGGTACGTTGGCGCCGTGCGCCGGGCTTGTGACATAATTATAAGAGGACCGATTCATCGGACTTTCTCCCTGTTCTCAATAAATTGTGCCGCGTGCACAAGTGCCGCGGCGAGCGCGTACATACGCGCAAATGGTTTCAATCTCGTGTAACGAGGGCATAATTTTGTCGTAATTGCCGCAAGACGGCTGGCCGATCGCTGGCCTTTACCGTGGCGAATTCTTCTGAAAGAGCGCGGCGCTTCTGCCCGAATTATGGAGTAACGGGCAGGAATTTCCGTAAGAAGAAAGGGGCTAATCGCAGACGGTTCAGCCGCGGCTTGCTCGCCGGAGGCGCCGGCAGCCGAATGGCATGCCGTGTTACGCGGCGCGGTCGAGCGCGCCAGCGGCTGTCGTCGCAGAAATTGGTTTCATTGCATAGTTCGATGGCACGGTCGCGACCCCTATCGTGTGGTCAGGTCCCGCGCAACATGGGTGATATCCGCTCGCAGGATGCCGATGTCGTTCAACGTCCGGTCGTCGAGCCGTGATAGGGCGCGCACCGTCTGGCGGTAGGCGAGGCCGCGGTGGAACGCTCCAAGGGAGCGGACCACCGCCATGCCGGCCTGGGTGATCGCGTCCGCGAGTGCTTCGGCCGGCTGGAACATGCCCGCGAAAGGCCCATGCTGTGCGGGCCCGGTGTCAGATGTGTAGTGCGAAGACCGATTCATCTGTCTTTCTCCTTGTTTACGACAGGTTTTGCCGCGTGCACGAGCGCCGCGGAGAACGATCAAATGGGATCGACGGGTTTCAGTTACATGTCGGGGGGATGGATTTTGTGTTGCAATTGTTTCGGCGGATAGAGCGGGATCAGGAAAAGTGGACACCGGTTTTCCGTCCGATCCCGCTCTAAATGTAAGATGCGATCACGTTTTATCGACTTAGGTGGAACCACCTAAGTCGATCGTGATCTAAAGCGGGATCAGGAAAAGTGGACACCGGTTTTCCGTCCGATCCCACTCTGAATTATTGGAAGCGACCACGTTTATCGACTTAGGCGGTTCCGCCTGAGTCGATCGTGATCTGGGCGTGCGGCCTTCACTGTGACAAAATCGTCTGAAGAATGCGGCGTGCCTGCCCGATTTGTGGAATAGTGGGCGTGGTAATCAGTACAGACCCTAGAGCGGGATCAGGAAAAGTGGATACCGGTTTTCCTTCCGATCCCGCTCAAAAATGTAAGAATAGATCACGTTTTACCTACTTGGGTGAGTTCACCTAAGTCGGTCGTGATCTAGGATGGGGAGGCCATGACCCAATCCATTGACCGGAGGCGGTTCAACCGCGGATTACTGGCGGGCGGTGCCGCCGGAGTGATGTCGCCTTGGGCGGCGCCCTTCGCGCACGCCCAGAACGGGGCCAACTATACCGGTCCCAATGTGGTGATCATCCGGTTCGGCGGCGGTGTCAGGCGACGCGAGACCATTGATGCCGAACACACCTACAGCCCCTATCTGCGCCATGTCCTGGCGCAGCGCGCGACCCTGTTCACCGATATGCGGATTGCCTCGCAGGAAGGCGTGGTCACCAGCCATGCCCAGGGCACGCTCTACCTTCTGACCGGTCGCTACGACACCTATAGCGACATCGAGGGCAAGTTCCTGAGTGAGCGCTTCGAGCCCAAGGCGCCGACGATCTTCGAGTATCTGCGCAAGACCTACGATATCCCGGCGCACCAGGCGCTGACCGTCAACGGCGAAGACCGGGTGAACGAGGACTATCTGTCGTTTTCCAACACCCATTCCTACGGCGTCGAGTTCCGCTCCAGCGTCTTGAGCCTGCACTGGTTCAAGATCTTCGCCCTGCGCGAGCAGATCAAGAGCGGCGGCGTCGACGGCGACGCGCTCGCCGCATTGCAGAAGAAGCTGGCCGAACTGGAAGCGCGTAATTACCGCGGCGAGGCGACCTCCCACCAGGTGCCCGAACTGGAGAGGTTCTGGCAGCGCTGGCGGTTGCATTACGGCGACAGCGGGTTCAAGAACCCGCGTGGCGATCGTCTCCTCACCGAACTCGCGGTCAGGGCCCTGCACGAATTGCGGCCGAAGCTTCTGATGGTGAACTATCAGGATCCCGATTACGTGCACTGGGGCAACCTGAGCCATTACACGCGAGCGATATCGATCATCGACCAGGGCATCGAACGACTGGTGCAGACGGTCGACAATGATCCGCTTTACCGCGGCAACACCGTCTTCGTCATCGTTCCCGATTGCGGCCGCGATACCAATCCTCTGATGCAGATCTCCTGCCAGCACCACTTCAACTCGAAATCGGCCCATGAAATCTGGGCCATGATGTTCGGGCCGGGCATTGCGCAGGGCAACATCGTCAACAAGCCGGTCGACCAGATCGACGTGGCGGCGACCATCGGATACTTCATGAGCTTCACGCCCGAAATGGCCGAAGGCAAGGTGCTGGCCGATGCGCTGCTTTGAGAGTGTCGGCGCTTGACCCGGATCATCGCCTTTGTGTGGAAAGCACTGGTGGGCATCGCGCTGTGCCTCACACCGCTGACCGCCGTGCTGGTCGTGGGGTGGACGTCGCGGGCCATGCAGCGCGCCGTGCTCCAGGCGTGGCATGCGGAGAACGGCGGCGATACCGATCGGGTGCCCTATCGCGCCTTTGCGCGCGGCACCTTTGCGACGCGCCGGCTGGCGCCCTGGCCCAACTGGTTCATCGCCGAAGATCTCGGCCAGCGGATGGGCGACAGCAAGGCGGCGGGCGGCGGCGTCCTGCGCCGTCTGTTTGTGCTTGCGGTCTCGTTGCTGACGGCTCTGTGGTCGAACATGCGGATGGGGTTCCTCACCCTGTTCGCCACCTGGGCGGCCACCGCGCCGATCATGATCCTGTGGCTGCTGTCCTGGTGGGGCGGCTGGGAGAACTCGTTCAACAAGGGCTATGAGCAGGCCTGGGTCGGCCCGATCGTCGGCCTCATCGCGACGCTCATGTTCATTGCGTTTATGACGTACGTGCCGCTGGCCCAGGCGCGGCTCGCCAGCGCCGGCACCTGGCGCGCCTTCTTCGACTACAAGCTGATCCGTACACTGGTCGCCGGCAACCCGTTCGCCGTCCTCAAGCTGACGATCTATTTCGTGTTCGCGGGGCTGGTTATCGCGGCGTTGCGTGTCGCTCCGCTGGCCGCCGGCAACACCATGGAGAGCATCGCCACGTGGCCGGAAGAGCGGTTGATGGCGCTGAAGTTCGGCTATTACGTGCTCTGCGCCGCCGTTGCCTTCGCGCTGTTTGTCGTGCTGCGCCTCGCCGCCGCCCGGATCTACGCTCGGGCACTGCTCAAGGCTGTCCGGTCAGGACGGTTAAAGGCCGACCGGTTGAGCGATACCGAACGCGATTACCTTGCCGCGCTCAAACTGCTCGAGCCCGTCGCCAAGGAGGGCCGCGGCGTGATGGCCCGCGCGGCGCTCTCGACCGGCCGCGGCATGATGCGCCTCGCCGCCGCCGCGCCGGCACTGATCCTGTGGTTTGTCTTCGCGGCGCAAATCTACATCGCCCAGTTCTTCAACCACGACTGGTTCGCCTGGGTGAACCACCCCCTGATCCAGGTGCCCTGGATGATGGCGCTGAGGCTGTGGCCGGCGGGGTGAGGGAGTTGACCGGCCAACTGCGCGCGCCTGCCCAGGAGCCGATTTGGCCCACCGAAGGCTCAGCTTTTCACGCCCGCTGACTGCGTTACGGTACTCTGGTGGACGCGAAGTCGACGGCGCGAACCGTGCCTTGCCAGCAGACGTGAAAACTTGGTCAAACTGATTCAATATGAAGGTGAAAGGGTCTACGATCACCGCAGCAGTGGCATCGAAGAGGAACGGACACGATGCGGTTGATTGAACATTGGGTGCACCCGTGCCGGCTGGCCGTGGCCGCCCTTACCGTGGCGCTCCTGCTGATCGGCTTCGCGCCGCAGGCCGACGCCGCGAAACGCATTGCGCTGGTGATCGGCAACGACACCTATGAAAACGTTCCTTCGCTTCAGAAGGCCCGCAACGATGCCCGTTCCATGGCGCAGGTGCTGGCGAAACTCGGCTTCGACGTGATCACCGCCAGCGATGTCGGCCGAAGGGCGATGAGCCGCGCCCTGGTGGAATTCGAGAGCAAGATCGGGCCGGGGGATACGGCAATGCTGTTCTTCGCCGGCCACGGTTTTGCCATCGAGGGCACCAACTACCTGCTGCCTGTCGATGTGCCCAAGGCGGGACCGGGCGAGGAGGGCCTTGTGCGCGATGCGTCGTTCGCCGCCAACGGCCTTGCCGACCGCATGCGCGCCAAGGGCGCCGCTATCGCGGTGATGATCCTCGATGCCTGCCGCGACAACCCTTTCGCCGTGAAGGGCAAGCGCAGCCTTGGGGGCACGCGCGGACTGGCGCGCATGTCGCCGTCGGACGGCATGTTCGTTCTCTATTCGGCGGGCTCGGGGCAGGCGGCACTCGACCGGCTCGGCGAGAACGACCGGCATGAGAACTCGGTGTTCACGCGGACGCTTCTTGCGGAGCTGTCGAAACCGGAGCTTTCGATGGTGCAGATCGCCAAACGCACGCAGGTCGAGGTTCGCAAGCTGGCCGGCAAGGTCGGCCACGAGCAGACGCCGGCCTATTACGACCAGATCATCGGCGACCTTTATCTCGCACCGGAAAGCGCGCGGCCCGAGGGCGCGGTCACCTCGCTGGACGAGGGCGCCGGACCGAGCGTGCTGCCGAAACCCAAGGATCAGCTCGCCGCCCTGCCGCCCGCCACCGGGAAACCGCTGGCCAATTTCACCCGCTCGAACGCCGGCTGGCTGG
>JAJFHL010000274.1 GCA_021775615.1 Hyphomicrobiales bacterium | reverse complement strand
TCGCGGCCGTTGGCTGTCACGTCGCAGGAAAAGATCTGGCCGTCGTCGAGAATGGCGAGCTGGCCGGCCAGCATGAACACGTCATGGGACCGGGTGGTCTCGTAAAGCGCATGCTGCCGCGAGATGCCGAGTTCGAGGGTGAGCACGTCGGCGATGGGCTCGCGGCGCTGGCGCACCAACTCGGCGGCGCGGAACAGGATCTGCTGGCGCTCATGGCGGCTGAGGGACGGGCGGTAGCGCGCCGCGATGTCAAAGGCCTCGGCGGCATGGTCGGCACTGCCGGCGGGAACCGTTCCGATGACCTCGTTGGTGTAGGGGTAGCGCACCTCGATCACGTCCGGCGCACTGACCTTGCGGCCGCCGATGCGCATGGCCTCGGCGATGACGGCCCGCGGTGCGCTCATTTCGTTCATCGTCGTCGCTCCTCATTGCGTGGCGCCCTTGCGTCCTCAAGTATAGTATGAACCGCCGCGGTTTGGCATTGATCGCCCGCCGGCAGGGGAGGTAAAAGCCGGCAGGTCAGCGACAGTGCCCGGTGCAGCCATGAATGAAATCGAGCTTCCAAGTTACGAATGTGTGACACGGCACGAATTTCCCGTGCTGGCGAACCTGTTCGCGGGCTCGGCGCGGCGCCAGGTCACCGAGGTGCATCTGCATCACACGTTTGTGCCGACCCACGCGGACTTCCGGGCGGCGGCGGCGCGCCATGGCGGCGATGAACACGCAGCCGGTCTCGAACTGTGCCGCGGTATGTGGAAGTTCCATGTGTTCGACCGCGACTTCGCCGATATCGCGCAGCATGTGTCGATCGATCCGGCGGGCCGCATCTGGCTCAACCGCAACTGGAACCGGTCGCCGGCGAGCGCTACCGGGTTCAACGGCGATCACGGGCGAGGACCCTTCATGATCGAGACGATCGGGAATTTCGACGAGGGCGTGGAAGAGCTACATGGCACGCAACTGGGCGCCGTGCTGACGGTCATCGCCGCCGTTCAGCTTGCGTTCGGCCTGGAGGCCGATGCCGTCAAATTTCACAACGAGATGACCGACACCAAGTCGTGCCCGGGAACCGGGGTGGACAAGGGCGATATCCTCGCGCAGGTGAGCGAAATGCGCGGATCGCTGCAGGCGGGGAGCTCTGCACCGGACGCCGCCGCGCTGGGTCGCCTGTTCGCAGGCTTCATGGCGGTCGATTACGGAGCGCTTAAAGAGGGGGCGTTGCCGGCTTAAGGGCTGAGTGTACTGATGTACCGGGCCGCGCTTGCGGCCGCACATCGGTCTTTGTCATCGAGTTCGAAGCCCGTTTCCAAATCAGGATAGGCGGGCCGCGCGCCGATCAGGCGGTCGAGCCGGGCAGCCGATGTCGCCTGTTCAATGAACCGCGCGGTCCCGGCCCGCGCGGCATCGCCGGTGAGCCCTTCTGATTGCAGATGCTGTCGGACGGGGCGCGATATGGCCTCCGTCGCCTCGCTGATCAGGCGCTCCACCAGTTCCGGGAAATCGGTCCCTTGAGAAACCACAAAGCGCTGCAGGCCGACGGCGTCGCGCCATGTCATCATCTTGATGATGGTTTCGGCATAGGCCGCAAAGTCGCTATGTCCCGGGCTTGCGGGCAGGGCCGGAGCGGCCTCGCGGAACATGGCGATGGAGGTGTCGATGACGGCCTCGAGCAGGCCCTCCTTGGAGCCGAAATTGTTGTAGACCGTGCGCTTGGTGGCGCCCGACTGCGCGGCAACCTCGTCCATCGACGTGGCGGCATAGCCCTTGTCGATGAAGAGCCGCTTGGCGGCGGCCAGGATGGGGTCCCATTTGTTCTGCATGGTGATCGGTAAATCGCAGGTCGTCGGTGTTCGGACAAGCGGTCAATGAAACGTGATCACATCGCGCTTGTGCTAACCTATACCGTATAGTATAGGTCATCTGCAACAGCATATCTCATCGATGAGGATCATCATGCGTATTAACGTAAACGGACAGTGGCGCGATATCGACGCCGATCCGGACAAGCCGCTGCTTTGGGTCCTGCGTGAGGATCTCGGGCTCAGGGGCACCAAATTCGGCTGCGGCGCCGGGTTGTGCGGCGCCTGCACGGTGCATGTGGATGGCGAAGCGGTGAGGTCGTGCAGCATGACCGTCGCCGATGCCGACGGCGCCGAGGTCAGTACGATCGAAGGGCTGACGGCAAATGGCCGGTTGAAGGCGCTGCAGGAGGCCTGGATCGCCGAACAGGTACCGCAGTGCGGCTATTGCCAGCCGGGCTTCCTGATGGCCGCGAGCGCGCTGCTGCAGGAAAACCCCTCTCCAAGCCCGCAGGAAATTCGCGAGGAGATCACCAATCTGTGCCGATGCGGCACCTATCAGCGGATTGCGCAGGCGATCGGCCGCGCCAGCGGCGAAGGGTGAGGGGGAAACCATGGCAAAACTGCTTTCAAGACGCTCCTTCCTGATATCCGGCGGTGTGCTGGCCGGCGCTACGGTGACCGGGCTTGCGGTCGGCATCGGCTATCTGGGATCGCTCGACACGGACGGGCTCTCACCGATGGTGGGACCTGACGGCGAGATGATGTTCAATGCCTTCATCGCCATTGACCGTTCAGGGCAAGTGACGCTGATGACGCCGCGCACCGAGATGGGGCAGGGCATTCATACCGGCCTCGCGACGCTGGTTGCCGAAGAGCTCGAAGTAGATGCCGCCATGATCAAGGCCGAGCATCCGGTGGCGGAGATGCCGTTCTACGGCAACTACACCCTGCTGCTTGAAACAAGACCCGAGGACGTCTCTGGGCCCCTGCAGTGGCTCGGCAAGCGGATCTTCGCGGCAATTCCCTATATCGGCACCGGCGGGTCGACAAGCATTCCCGATGCCTGGGTGCAGTACCGCACGGCCGGCGCTTCGGCGCGGGAGATGCTGATTTCAGCAGCCGCGACCGGGTGGAACGTGGCGCGCGGCGAATGCGTCGCCAAGGCCGGCGTGGTGACCCATGCGCCCTCCGGCAGGACGGCGCCCTATGGCGACCTTGTGGATCGTGCGGTGGCAGAAAAGCCGCAACTGGACGTGGCGCTGAAGGAGCCTTCGCGGTTCACGTCCATCGGGTCGGAGGTCGCACGGCTGGATATACCGGCCAAGGTGCGCGGTGAGCCGGTCTACGGCATCGATGTGCTGCCCGAGGGCGCGGTTTATGGCGCGGTCGAGATGTCGCCGGCGATCGGCGGCACGCTTGAGACCTATGATGAAAAGGCGGCCCGTGGCGTCAAGGGGGTCATCGATGTTGTGGCGCTTGGCGACGACACGCTGGGCGTGGTGGCGACCAGCTGGTGGACGGCGCGCAAGGCGCTGGAGGAAGCGGCACCGATCTTTTCTCCCGGATCGAACGGCTCGGTCACCGGGGACTCGATTGCGGCGGCGCTGACCGACGCTCTCGATGGCCAGGACCTGCACGTCCGCGAAGAGGCAGGCGACGTGACGGCGGCGCAAGGCGACGCCTTGTCGGCGCGGTACCAGACGCCACCGGTCACCCATGTCTGCATGGAGCCGCAAAACGCCACCGCGCTCTATAAGGCGGATGGCTCGCTCGA
>JAJFHL010000273.1 GCA_021775615.1 Hyphomicrobiales bacterium | reverse complement strand
GGTGCCGGACGCCCGGAAGCGGCCTATATCATCGAACGGTTGGTCGATGCCGCGGCGCTGGACCTGGGATACGAACCGGACGATCTGCGCAAAAGGAACTTTGTGAATGCGTTCCCCTATCAGATGTCGCTTGGCATGAATATCGACTGCGGCGACTTCGAGGGCAGCTATAAGATGGCCCGCGAGGCCGCGGGCCTGGGCACCGCGGAGCAGCGCAAGCGCGACGCGGCAGGCCGGGGCAAGCTGCGCGGGATCGGCGTTTCAAGCTATCTGGAAGTCACCCTGGGACTGCCGTCCGACGGCAGCGAAATCCGTTTTGGCGAAGACGGTAAGGTGACGCTGGTCGTCGGAACGCAGTCCACCGGCCAGGGCCACGACACCGCCTATTCGCAGATCGTGCATGAGGTTCTGGGTGTCCCCTTCGAGGACATCACCGTGGTCCAGGGTGACACTGATCTGGTGGCGAACGGCGGCGGGCATGGCGGCTCGCGCTCGCTGATGATCGGCGGCAGCGCCATGTTGGGCGCCGCCGAAACGGTGCGCGAGAAGGGCAAGGCCGCCGCCGCCCATATTCTTGATGCCGATGCTGCGGACATCGAGTACGGCGAAGGTCTTTACGCGGTGCGCGGCACCAACACGAAGATAACGCTGCAGGAGGTGGAGCAGGCTCTGCGGGACACGCCGGATCTGCCCGAGGGAATGGAGAATACACTCGGCTCCAGCGCAACCTTCGAACGCACGAGACACAGTTTCCCGAACGGCTGTCATATCGCGGAGGTGGAGATCGACCCTGACACCGGAATGGTCGACCTGGTCGGCTATTCAGTGGTCGACGACTTCGGCCGTATCGTCAATCCGCTGATCGCCGCCGGCCAGGTCTATGGCGGCAGCGTGCAGGGCATCGGCCAGGCGCTGCTTGAGCAGGTGGTCTATGACCGCGAGAGCGGGCAGATCTTCACCGGCAGCCTGATGGACTATGCTCTGCCGCGCGCTGACACGCTGCCGGCGATGTCGGTCCAGTTCAACCAGGGTGCACCGACAGACACCAATCCGCTCGGCGTCAAGGGTGCCGGTGAGGCAGGGGCTACCGGTGCGCCGGCGGCGATTGCGAACGCTGTTCTCGATGCGTTGAAGGGACATGGCGTACGGCATCTGGAAATGCCGTTCACGCCGGAGAAGGTCTGGCGCGCTCTGCACGGTCAATAGGGCAAAGAAGAACCGGGCACGAAGGACGTGCCCGGTTTGACAGTCGTGTGGACGTGGATCGCTCTAGAACGAGTAGCGGACGCCGGCGCGGAACATATGGTCTGCCCAATAGCTGACACCGCCGGTTTGTGACGCGCTCAGATCGATGTAACGGTACTTGTAGCCGACATCGATTGCCATGTTCGACGAGAAGTCGAAAGTGACGCCGCCCATGCCGGCGAACGCGACGCCGTCATCCTTGAAGCCATTGCCGTCCACTTCGCCCCAGCCGATACCGGCACCGATATAGGGCGTGACGACCCAGCCAAGCGGGATATCGATGTAACCATTGGCGAGCACGCCGTAGGAATCGACACCATTACCGAAGCCGTAGTCGAACGCGCCGTCGAAAGTGACGTCGGCGCGAAACAGTTCGGTGAAGCGGTAACCGAGGCCTGCGCCGATGGCGAACGCCTCTTCGGTGTTGGGCTGGTTGTCGGCATCGGACAAGGCGACACCGAAATCACCGCGGATGTACCATGACCCGGTCGTATAAGCGGGTTCAGGCTGGGGATCGCGGTCCGCGGCGGCGACAGCCGCACTCATGCAGGCGAGACATGTGCCGGCAAGAGCAAACTTACGAAAGATACGCAACATACTGATTAGGCCTCTGTCAGGTTTCGTGAATGTCACGATCATGCCCGAGCGACGGGTGGGCGCGAGCGTCCGTTGTCCCGTCTCCACTCAAGCCGCGCTCGCCTTAATTTGTTCGAACGAGTGCGTGGACCGCATTGGCGCTCTGGTAGGATCGGCAGGTGACCAAAACAAGGCAATGTGTTGCGCGTTTGCATCACTCAAATGCAAATCAGCAGCCGCAATCCAATTCAAATCGAAAATGGGTTAACTGTTTCTAATTCCCCGAATAACTGGATCGGAGGCAATCAGTCATGGCCAACGGGCCGCGCTTTTGCTACCGGTTGCGGCGGCGTGCCCATGTTGATGCAAAGCGGCACGCAAGAAGAACAGGGGAGGGCATCACAGTGGCAATATTCGGTTCCGTGCCGGCGGTTCCCAGCACCCGGCACGAGCGATCCCGGCAGGTTGCCGACGATATCGATTTCGAGATCAAGGGCACCGAAATGCAGTTCGTTGAAATCGAACTGGACCCCGGTGAGAGCGCCATAGCGGAAGCCGGTTCGATGATGTTCAAGGGCAAGGACATCCACATGGAGACGGTGTTCGGGGACGCCTCCGAAGAGTCGTCGGGTTCGGGGCTGCTGGACAAGATTGTCGGCGCCGGCAAGCGCCTCGTGACCGGAGAAAGTCTGTTCACAACGGTTTTCAGCCACCAGGGAATCGGCACTTCGCGCGTCGCATTCGCGTCTCCCTATCCCGGGCACATCCTGGCGATCAAGCTCACCGAGGTCGGCGGGCGGCTGGTGTGCCAGAAGGACGCCTTCCTCTGCGCCGCGCGCGGTGTCTCGCTGGGCATCTACTTTCAGAAGAAAGTGATGACCGGGCTGTTCGGCGGCGAGGGCTTCATCATGCAGTCGCTCGACGGCGACGGATGGGTGTTCGTCCATGTTGGTGGCACGGTGGTCGAACGGGAGCTGGCGCCGGGCGAAACCATACATGTGGACACCGGTTGCGTTGCCGCCATGACCGCGACGGTGGATTTCGACCTGGAACGCGCCGGATCCATCAAATCGATGATATTCGGCGGGGAAGGGGTGTTCTTCGCCAAGCTGACTGGTCCGGGAAAAGTCTGGATACAGAGTTTGCCGTTCTCGCGTCTTGCCGGACGCATCCATGCGGCCATGCCGCAGGGCGGCGGGCGGCATGTCGGTGAGGGCTCCGTGCTCGGCGGCCTCGGCAACCTGCTCGACGGCGATTAGGCTTCAGTTAATCATGTGCATGCATGCTTTTTGGCAGTTATCAAATTGTCACTTTGTGGCTTTTGTTTCATGGCGCGCCCCCTATATAGGTCTTCAGGCCGGCTGCGCGGTATGAGAATAGGCGACACCCGTTTCGCCTGGGGCTTCTCGAAGCGGTTCGGCGCCTGCTGTGCATTCGATGCGGGGTGGAGACGCATCATATGATCTACCTGGGCCTTTTGGCCGGATTTGTCATTCTGTTGGTGAGTGGCGACCTGCTGGTTCGCGGGTCGGTTTCGCTTGCGGTGAAGCTTGGCGTCCCGGCACTCGTTATCGGGCTGACGGTTGTCGCCTTCGGAACATCGGCTCCCGAGCTGGTGGTTTCGGTGCGGGCGGCGACGACTGACGCACCCGGTCTCGCGATAGGCAATATCGTCGGCTCCAATATTGCAAATGTCCTCCTCGTTCTCGGCCTGCCTGCCATGATCCGGCCGACAGACTGCAATCAGGAATTCGTCGGCCGCAACACATGCTATGTGGTCGGCGCGACCGTGATCTTCATGCTGCTGTGCTTTCTGGGGCCACTGCTGTGGTGGCATGGCGTCATCCTGTTTTCGCTGATTGTCCTGTTTCTTATCGAATCTGGGCGCCGCTCCAATCTCGGCAGCAACTCCATCCGTAAGGAAGCCGAAGAAGACGTCGAAGAGGTTGACGGCGTCTCCGGCCTGCCGCGCACCCCCTCGATGATCGCATTGTTCGTGTTTGCCGGTCTGATCGGTCTGCCGTTCGGCGCTCAGCTGATCGTCGAGAACGCAACCGACATCGCCCGTACCTACGACGTTTCGCAGGCGGCCATCGGGTTGACCGTCATTGCGCTTGGCACCTCATTGCCTGAGCTGGCGACAACAATGTCGGCAGCGATGCGCGGTCACTCGGCGATCGCCATCGGAAACGTGCTTGGCAGCAATATGTTCAACCTTCTGGCGATCATGGGGCTGACGGCAATCCTGGCGCCGGTGCCGATCCCGGATGTGGTTTTGAAATACGATCTCTGGATCATGCTGGCGGCGACCCTTGCGATCGTACCGTTTGTGATCCGCCGCTCGTTCATCAAGCGCCTGCCTGCCGCTGGGTTCGTACTGGCCTATTGCGCCTACATGTTCTTCGTATTCACACCGCAGCGCGATTTTTCCGCAATGGTCCTCAACTGACCTTTCCGGTGTGAGCTGAATTCTTTTTCTTCTGCATGAACTTCCGCTAAACAACCTTCATGACCAAGTCCGCTTTGATCACCGGCGCCGCGCGGCGCATTGGACGCACGCTCGCGCTGAGCCTGGCGGCCGACGGCTGGGCGGTGGCTGTGCACCATTTCCGTTCCTCGCGGGAGGCCCTTGACGTGATGGCGGAGATCACCGTGGCCGGCGGGCGTGCTTGCGCCCTGCAGGCCGATCTCAAGGATCCGTCAGCGGCGGCTCGGCTCATATCGGCCGCGCATGACGAGTTGGGCGGGCTGACATGCCTGATCAACAACGCTTCGGTCTTTGAGTATGACGAGCCCGTCACCGCGACCGGCGATATGTGGTCGGCTCATATGGACGTCAATCTGCGGGCGCCGGTGTTCCTGACCCAGGCTTTTGCCGCCATGCTGCCGGACGCGGCGAACGGCAACGTCGTCAACATTCTCGATGAGCGCGTTTGGAAACTTGCACCGACGCATTTTTCCTACACACTGTCCAAATCGGCTTTGTGGACGGCGACGCGGACGATGGCGCAGGCCTATGCGCCGCGGATCAGGATCAATGCGGTGGGGCCCGGGCCGACACTGCCGAACGCGCAGCAAAGCCACGAAGATTTCGAGCGCGAAAACCGCAACATGCTTTTGCAACGTGGTACAACGCCGGATGAAATTGCCGATGCGGTCAGATTCATTCTTTCCGCCCCCGCTATGACGGGACAGATGATCGCCCTCGATGGAGGCCAGCATCTGTTGTGGCAGACGCCGGACATGCTCGATGAACAGGGACGAACGTAAGACATCTGGATGCGCCATGAACGAAACACCCACAATACCCGTGCCGAGGATGGCCAATGCGCTTGGCGCCGTGCGCCACGTCTTCGTGCGTGATCTGGAACTCAAGGCGCTGGTCGGCATTTACGACTATGAGAAAATTGCGCCGCAGCGCATCATCGTCAATGTCGACCTGATGGCGGACGAGTCGGAGCCGGTCGACGACGACGTCTTCCGCACCGTGGTGGACTACGAGCGGGTCGTTAAAAAGATCAAGCAGATCGTTGAAGAAGGCCATGTGAACCTGCTGGAAACACTGGCCGAGCGGTTCGCCCAACGCTGCCTTGAAGACCCGCGCGTGCTGAGCGCCCGGATCCGTATCGAAAAACCAGATGTCATGCCCGAAGCGGCAAGCGTCGGCATCGAAATCGAACGGGTTCGCGCGGTTTCGTGAGCTGGCCGGCATGCGGAATCGCCGCAAGCCTGATAGTCTGCAATGCCAATCAACCCGACCTTTGAGTCCGTGCACCAATGCCCGATGCGATCACACAATCTGGCGATGACCGGGAAGCCGACCCGGGTGTGACACCCGGCCCGCATGTTATCCGGTCGGTTGCGCGTACCGCCCCGAACAAGCCCGGCGTCTACCGTATGCTCGATGGCGACGGGGACGTGCTCTATGTGGGCAAGGCGAAGAACGTCAAGAAGCGGGTTCAAAGCTATACGCGGCTCGGCGGGCACACCAACCGTATTGCCCGGATGATTGCTTCGACGGCCGCGATGGAGATCATCACCACCGCGTCGGAGGCCGAGGCGCTGCTTCTCGAAGCCAACCTCATCAAGAAGCTCAAACCCCGATACAACATCAATTTCAGGGACGACAAGTCGTTCCCCTATATTCTGATTTCGCGTGAGCATCAGGTGAGCCGAGTGGTCAAGCACCGCGGGGCGCGCAACCGGGACGGCGAGTTTTTCGGGCCCTTCGCCTCCGCAGGGGCGGTCAACCGAACGATCAATGCGTTGCAGCGGGCGTTTCTCCTAAGGTCATGTTCCGATTCGGTTTACGAGAGCCGCACGCGGCCTTGTCTGCTCTATCAGATCAAGAGGTGCAGCGCGCCGTGCACCGGCGTGGTCTCCGAAGCCGATCACGAGAAGCTGGTTTCCGAAGCGCTCGATTTCCTCAGTGGCAGGAGCGACAAGGTCAAGGGCCATCTTGCCCTCTTGATGCAGAACGCGTCCGAAGCGCTTGATTTCGAACAGGCGGCGATCTACCGCGACAGGATCTCCGCTCTTTCTCATGTTCAGGGCCATCAGGGGATAAACCCCCAGACGGTGGCGGAGGCCGATGTGTTCGCCGTGGCGCACGAGGGCGGTCAGTTCTGCGTTCAGGTGTTCTTTTTCCGGGCCGGGCAGAACTGGGGCAACCGGGCGTTTTTTCCCCGCGCCGACAAGAGCCACTCGGAAAACGAGGTTCTCGAAGCCTTCCTGGCGCAGTTTTATGACGACAAGCCGTGCCCGAAAAACATTCTGCTCAGCCACGACGTCAAGGGCCGCTCGCTGCTGTCCGACGCACTCAGCATCAAGTCCGACCGCCGTGTCACAGTTTCCGTTCCAAAGCGCGGCGAAAAGCTCGAGCTTGTGGAACACGCATCGAGCAATGCGCGCGAAGCATTGGGACGGCGCATGGCCGAATCCGCTTCGCAACGCAAACTCCTGGAGGCAGTGGCGGAAACATTCGGCCTGGAACAGGCGCCGCAGCGAATCGAAGTCTATGACAACAGCCATATTCAGGGCAGTCATCCGGTCGGCGGAATGATCGTGGCGGGCCCTGAGGGGTTCATCAAGAACCAGTACAGAAAATTCAATATCAAAGACAAGACCATCGCCGCAGGCGACGACTACGCGATGATGCGTGAAGTGTTGATGCGGCGCTTTTCGCGCCTGCTGAAGGAAGACAGCGCCCGGCAGGAGGAGCCGGCCAAGCGTGGCGGTGACGACGCACCTCCATGGCCCGATCTCGTGCTGATCGATGGTGGTCCCGGCCAACTCAGCGCCGCCATCGGCGTGTTGGACGAACTGGGGATCGACGAACTCTCGGTCGTTGGAATCGCGAAGGGGCCCGACAGGAACGCCGGCCGCGAGCATTTTCATGTTCACAATAAATCACCTTTCATGCTCGAACCGCGTGATCCGGTGCTCTATTATGTGCAAAGATTGAGAGACGAAGCGCACCGCTTCGCCATCGGCAGCCACCGGGCACGGCGGAAAAAGGCCATCGGCGCCTCACCGCTGGACGAGATCGGCGGCATTGGCGCCAGGCGAAAGCGGGCATTGCTTCAGCACTTCGGATCGGCTAAGGCGGTAGCTCGAGCGAGCGCAACAGATCTGGCCGCCGTTGATGGCATCAGCCGAACGCTGGCACAGATGATTTACGAGCACTTTCACGAGGGCCAGGAATGACCCACGCGACGGACCAGGACATCAAGAGCAACGGGCGCGGAAATCGCCGGTCTTCGCGCGCCGAGGTCACCAATCTGCCGAATATCCTAACCTATGCCCGGATCGCCGCCGTTCCAGCCCTTGTCGGCTGTTTCTACTTCGACGGCGATGCGGCGCGTTGGGTGGCGCTCGCGATCTTCATTGCCGCTGCCATTACGGACTTTTTCGACGGCTATCTGGCGCGACTGTGGTCGCAGCAGTCGAGCCTTGGCCGCATGCTCGATCCGATTGCCGACAAACTGCTGGTGGCCGCAACACTGCTCATGCTGGCGTCGGACGGCACGATCTGGGGCGTGCATCTGGTGGCGGCCGTCATTATTTTGTGCCGCGAAGTGCTGGTGTCGGGCTTGCGTGAATTTCTCGCGGAGCTTCAGGTCTCCGTGCCGGTCAGCGAACTGGCCAAGTGGAAGACGACAATTCAGCTCGTGGCGATCGGTTTCCTGATCGCCGGCGCCGCCGGAGACAAGGTTTTCGGGCAGACCACGAGCATCGGGCTCGGCGGGCTGTGGGCAGCGGCGATTTTGACGCTCTATACCGGTTTCGACTACTTCAAGGCGGGCATCAAGTATCTGATGGAGCAACGCCAGTGAAGGTGCTCTATTTTGCATGGGTGCGTCAGAAGGCAGGTTTGGGCGAGGAGATTGTCGATCCGCCGGGTGACGTGGAAACCGTTGCGGACCTGATCGGATGGTTGAAAAAGCAGGGCCCGCAATACGAGCATGCGTTTGAGGATTTGCGGACGATCCGCGCCGCCGTGGACCAGTCGCATGCGCCGCTCGATGCTTCGGTACGAGAGGCAAGCGAGGTCGCATTTTTTCCGCCGGTTACCGGCGGTTGACCGGCCGCCGCTTGTCAATTGGTGCGGCGGCCCCCAAATTTAGGCATGACTGGGCGTTGCAGGGCGGCTGCGTGCCTGCAAAAAGGGATGCGCGGTGACGGGGTGCCGCGGCAACCGGTCAACTGGGTGCCGATATGCGTAGTATGATGCTTTTTGCGGGGCTCGTGTTGCTGTTCGTCTCAGGAGGCGCGGCGGTGGCCGCGGATGCTTTCCTCATGAGCAAGGTTCGCTCGGCGCAGTTGGCGGGCGATCATGATCAGGCGGTGCTGCTGCTTGAACAAGCCTTCGATGCCGCCGATGCTGAAGACCATGTTACGCGCGATGCGGTCCTGCTTGAACTCGGGAAGGCGCTCGAGACGGGGGACCGCGATCTCGATGCGGCCTACGTGTTCGCCAAACTCGCCATTCTGCGGAAAAAACGCCTGGGAAAAATGCATCCCGAGGTGGCCGGCCTGTTCGAAACCGTAGGCAATGCATTCGAACGTGCCGGAGAAAAGGCTCTGGCGGCTTCCGCGTATGAGCGGGCGCTCACCATCGACCAGATGCACTACGGCCCGGGCAGCGAGATCGTGCGCGCGCTGTCAGAGCGGCTGGCGGTGCTGCATCTCGATCTCGGCAACCAGAAAAAACACGAGACATATGCCCGCCTCGCGGCAGGCGACGTCGCGGACCCGGAACCGAAGGAACCTTCCGGCCGGGGCATCACCGCGGAAAGCGAGTATGGCGATGTCGACGAGGGAACGTTCGCGCGCGTTCGCATATTCTATGCGACCGACCGGGCGCGGTCGGGGAGCGGACGGCCGAACGACTTCTTCGGCGGCGAGCGCGGCGAACTGAGCTTCGGCACGGCGGAAGTGAGCATTCCCCACAGCCACAAGCCCGGGGTGATTGAGGTGCCCGAACTGATCAGCTTCGAGCTGACGGAGAATCCGGAAAAGCACATTGTCCTTCAAAGCATCACGACACTGCAGGGCGAGGAGGCTTTGGCCGCGATGCGGGCGCATGTCGCCAAGTCCGGTTCGGACGAAGCCTTCGTGTTTGTGCACGGATATAACGTCCCGTTCTCCTGGGCGGCCCGCCGTACCGCACAGATCGCCTATGACCTTAATTTCGAGGGACTGCCGATCCTCTATTCGTGGCCCTCGCGCGGCAGCCCGCTGGACTACATGGCCGACACCGCGACGGTGCGTCTCAGTGGGCGCAGACTGTCCACGTTCCTTGGTCAGATTGTTGCGTCCTCGGGCGCACGGCGCATCCACCTGATCGCCCATTCCATGGGCAACCGGGCGCTGACCGATGCGTTGGAACTGTTCGCGCTAAGACATGCTCATGGCGCCGAAGCACCGGCGTTCGAGCAGGTTTTGTTTACCGCTCCGGACATGGACGCGGGCCTGTTCAGCGAGATGCTCAAGACCATTCGGCCGGTGGCCAAGCGCATGACGCTTTATGCATCGCAGAACGATCTGGCGCTGGTTACGTCGCGCAACCTGCACGGCGGAGCGCCGCGTGCGGGGCAGGGCGGTGCCGACATTCTTGTCTCCGACAGGTTCGACTCCGTCGACATGACGGCGCTGGGCGCGGACATGCTTGGCCACAATTATTTTGCCGATCACGCATCGGCCCTGACCGACATGCTGTCGCTGTTCTGGCGCGACGCGCCGCCGACAAGCCGCTGCGGCATGGTCAAGCGCGCGAAGCAGGATCGGTCCTACTGGCTGTTCGACCCGCAGGCCTGCCGTGGAACCGTGGCGCTGTCTGCCATGACGCTGCTCAAGAAGAAAGGGCGCCAGGCATTGACGTTCGCCAAGTCCATGGCCGACAAGTGGCGCCTCGACGGCAACCAGAGAGCGGCGGCCGAGTGGCGCGAGATTCGCACCGTCATGGGGTCGATGGTTCCGAGCCAGTAGGCCAGGTGCCCTCGGCGTTTTCACCAATCATGAAATCTACTGAATGGGGAGCATCGTCGATGCCGAACGGAGATGGCGCGCAGCCCGGTTTGAACGACCGCAGCCGGTATGACGCGCTGATGCAGGTCATCGAGAACCGCATGACCAGCCGGGCCTTCGACCAGGGCTATGCCATGCCGCATGAGCACTACGAATTGATCCTGGAGGCGGCCCGGCACGCTCCGTCCGGCGCGAACACCCAGCCGTGGCACTTTATCGTCGTGACCGAGCAGGCGATGAAGGACCAGATCATGGAGTACTTCCGCGCCGAGCAGGTTGCCCGGGCGAAGCTCAAGATGAAGTTTCCGACACCGGACTACCGCGGGCTTTCAACGGCGCCCGGGTTGATTGTCGTGGCCAGCGACTTTCGATGGGTGAAGGCCTTTCCGGTTCTGAACGACGGTTCGGAACTGGACGCGATGTACAAGCAGAACGCCGAACGCATTCTCCTGCAAAGCGTGGCCGCAGCGACCATGTCGGCGCATCTTGCGGCAGCCGCGCTCGGCTATAATGTGTGGTGGGTAACCGCCATCGGCCAGGAAAAGGCGCAGGCCGCGATGAAGCCCCT
>JAJFHL010000272.1 GCA_021775615.1 Hyphomicrobiales bacterium | reverse complement strand
ACTTGCTGAAGGCGCGGCTATTTGCTCGTTGCGGTGAAGACACCATCCCAGTCCTTGGGAGGTGGAGACTTCTGGTACGCCGTGATACGTTCGGCATATACGTCGCAGATTCCGCGCAGCCCGAATGCGCCGGCGCTCTCGGAACAGTCCGCAGCGGCAGCAGCAGCCTTGGCCCACTGCCGCGATCGGTAGAGGTCCAGCATCCCCGCAATTTTGCCCGCGAGCTGCCGGAACTGGCCGTCGCCGGCAACCTCGTCTCCACCTACAAGTGCATAAATGACCTCAGGCTCGGTCTTGCCCTTGACGCGTATCGCATCGATCTCGACCACCCAGAACCTGTCTCCCACCAGGGCCGCCGTGGTGGATCCGATAATGATCTGCACACCATAAGCCTTGGTCTGGCCTTCGAGGCGCGACGCCAGGTTCACACTGTCGCCGAGCACCGAATAGTCGAAGCGCAGGTCCGATCCCATATTTCCGACCACGCATTCTCCCGTGTTGATGCCGATTCCGGCGTTCAGGGTCACTGCGGGCTTGCCATCCGCCAATGCCTCTTCCTCCAGCTCAGAGTTCAGCGCGGCAAGACGGTCCAGCATGTCCAGCGCCGCATCGCACGCATTGACTGCGTGGCTCGCATCGTCGAGCGGCGCATTCCAGAACGCCATGATCGCGTCGCCCATATACTTGTCGATGGTGCCGCTGCGGTCGATGATCGAATTGGACAGTGGCGTCAGGAACCTGTTCATGAGCGTCGTCAGCCCTTCCGGATCGTCCTTGAACAATTCGGAAATCGCGGTAAAGCCGCGGACGTCCGAGAACAGAACCGTGGTCTCGCGCGTCGCGCCGCCAAGCACCAGCTTTTCAGGATCCTGCGCCAATTGTTCGACCAGGGCGGGCGAGATGTACTGGCTGAACGCGCCTCGAATCTGCCGACGCTGCCGTTCCTCGTTGAAATAATTCAGGAACACCATCGACCAGTAGATGAAAAAGCTGGAGACCATCGGGTAGGCGACGTCGATCAGAAGACCCTTGTTGATGTAAAAGTTCCACGACAGCATCACCAGCGTGACCGCGATGGTGGCGCCCAGAACGAGAACCACCCACGGGGTGAAGACAGGCAGGATGATCACGATCAACACGCCGATGAGGATCGCCAGGATGACCTCCGCGCCGACGGCATAGGCGGGCCGCGACAGGAAAGATTTGGTGAGAATGGTCTCGAGCACCTGCGCATGCACTTCAACGCCAGGCATCACCGGGTCGATCGGCGTTGACTTGATATCATGCAGGCCGATTGCGGAGGTGCCGACGAGCACCAGCTTGCCCGCAAGCCTTGACGGATCCACGGTACCGTTCAGGACGTCCTTCGCCGGAATGTAGCGCTCCGGATCGTGTGGTGTGAAATGCACCCAGAACTGCCCGTTTCGGTCGGTGGGAATTTCAAGCCCCGGCAGCGCGACTGAAACGATTCCGGCCTCGTTGCTTGTAAACAGAAGCGGGCCGGATCCGGTGGCGACGCGCAGCATCTCAACCGTGAGCGACGGCAGCACCTTGTCCTGTGCAATCATCACGGTCGGGACCCTTCGCACAATCCCGTCGCTGTCCGGACGGATGGTGATGAGCCCGCGCCCGAGCGCTGAATTCTCAAGCTCGTGAATGTTGCGCAGCAAGCCGGAAAACGTCGGCAGGTTGGGTTTCGGATCGCCGCCTTTGGCTCCGAACGGCAGATTCGGCGCCTTGACCTCATCGGAAAGCTGAAGTTTCCGGTGAAATCCAGATTGCCCGACCACCACGCGTGACTGTTTGAAGGCCTCGGCCAATATCGTGTCGTTGCTTGGCAGGGCTCTGAGCTGCGCCTTGACCTCTTCATCGACCCCGGTAAAGGCCTCGACAACCGCCCCGGGCGACAGGCGGTCCGGCTCGGCGAATATGATATCGAATGCGACAATACCGCCGCCAGCGCCGGTGATGCGATTGACCAAATCCGCCAGCGTGGTGCGCGCCCATGGCCACTGGCCGATCTCGCTCAGGCTTTCCTCATCGATGTCGACAATGACAACCGGCAGCGCCTTTTTCACGCGCGGCGACATGACCTGGTAGAAATCGAACGCCTTGAGGCGCAGGGTTTGCAGCGGCTGCGGATCCCAGACCCTGAACGCCACGAAGGCGACAAGCAGCGAGAGCCCAAGCACGCGGCCAAGCCCGAAACTTTGCGCAAGACGCCAGATCAGATTTCGCAGACGCTTCAGCACCGGCGCTCCCTCAGGTCTCGATCGAGATGATACGGCGGATCTCATCGGATTTGAAGCCGATGGCCGCGGCGTTCCGGCGGTCGGGAAGGGCCGCAACGTCGTAGAGCTCGCTGATCAGACCTTCAATCCGCACCCAGTGAACCACATCGCCCGTCGCAAGATCGATGACATAGAGTCCACAGCGGGCATCGATCTTTTCCTTGGCGAGATTGTCGTCGAGGGCAAGGCCGGAAAAGGTCCTGTTGTGGCGCGGCTTGGAGAGGCCGACAACGGCGAAGTTTCCAACGAAATCGAGCCCGCGCAGATAGCCGGGACAGAACGCCACCGCCTCGAACGTCCCCGACTTGGGATCGATATAGCCGAAATGGCCGGTGCCGGAATTATGAAGCCACAGCCGGCCGCCGTGAATTCGCGGCGAATGGGGCATGGAGAGCCCACCGGCCACCGTGTTGTTGGAGCTGATATCCAGCACGACACCGCCGTCGGCGCGGTGATCGCGCCATCCGTCGGCAACATTGGTCTCGGCCACCGCCGTGGCGAACCGGGGGGTGCCCGCATCGAGCGCAAGACCGTTCAGATGGCAGCGGTCTTCCGCCGCCAGGCGGTCGATGAAGGGCGGCGTCCAGACCGGCTTGAAGCTGTGCGTCTGGCTGGTCTCGGCGATACAGCTGAACAGCGTGTTGGCAAAGAAGCACTCGCCGCCCGCACCGACGGCAAGATCATGCGCATCGACATCGCCCGTATAGAAGCCCATCTGGGGTACGAAAAGAGAATCGTACGGCCCTTCCGCCGGCTGGTCCTTTGCCGCATCGACAAATTTGAGGATCTGATAGAGCGTCGAAATGTAAAGCGCGCCTTTGGCATAGGCCATTCCCATACAGCGCTCAAGCGTCCGGTTGAACACCGAGAGCCTGCCCTCCGGCCCGCTGCCAAGAAAGAACAGCTTGCCCGCCTGATAGGTTGTGAACGCAAGGCTTACATTGTGTTCCGCCAACCAGGACTCAAACTGCCGCGACGTGGAAAGATCGAATTTGACTTCGGTCTCTTGTGTGTCGGCAGCACTCTTCGTGGTGCCACTTGGACGCTTTGCCCGCGCCTTTTTCGGCTGCGTTGTAGGTTTTTTTGCCACGCCCGCTCCCCCAAGCGTTATCGTCGGTCTTTCGGTTCGGACAGTGCCACGAATTGCGCACACAGCATGCAGTTTTTGCAGATGAGGTTAAACGCCTGGCGTCGTGACGTCGTCATCCACGGCGACGCTGGCCAGCACGTCACCGCCTGAAACATAGTCGATAATCCGGTAGGTATCCGAGCCGATGATCGTGGTGTTGGTGGTGTCGGTCCAGCTTCCCGCGGTTTCCGGATGACCCGCCGGCGCGCTTTGCAGATCGACGATGTCGCCTGCATCGCCCTCGATCACCAGGTTGTTCACCGAATTGACGACACCGCTCAGGTCCACGTTTCCGGTTTCCGAAAGATCGAACACGTCTTCGAGGGAGAGCGTCAGCGTGTTGTTGATGCTGCCGGAAATATCAATGGTCTCGATGGACTCGATGATCAGATTCGAAACATTCGTGAGGTCGAGATCGAAATCATCAACGATCAGCGTGTCTTGCCCGCTGCCGCCGTCGATCTTGTCGAACAGGATATCGGTGACAGAGAGGTCGTCATCGCCGCCGCCACCGTGCAGGACATCGGCGCCGCCACCGCCAATCAGGAAATCATCGCCCAGGCCGCCGAACAGGGTATCGTCGGCAGCCGAACCGGTCAGCGTGTCGGCACCTGTTCCACCGCGCTGGGTGCCGGGTTCGGTGAGGTCGCCGCCGAAGATGATATAAGCGGAGCCGGCATTGTTGGCGGCGTCGTTGTTGAAGAAGGCACCGATGACAATGTCGTCGTAACCGTCGCCGTCGACATCGCCCGCGGCGCGCGCCGAATGACCCAGTTGATCGCTCTGGCCGGTGCCGGTTATCTGGAAGCCTTCGATCGAGCCACCCACATCGGAAAGCTGCACTGTTCCGGTCAGTCCGGCCTGACCGCCAGCAATAAGATAAACGGCACCCTCATCGCCACCGCCACCGGCAACATCGTGGAACTCGGCCGCAATCAGAATGTCGTCGATGCCATCGCCGTTGAAATCTCCTGCGCTGGACAACGTGCCCCCGGCCCTGTCGCTGTTGGCCGCACCGTCAATAACAAAGCCCGGCAGGGACACCGTGCCGGCGAGGGCAAGAGAAACGCTCGCCCCTGGCGCAGTGGCGCTGCCAAAGATGACATAGGTTCGTCCCCGATCGGTTCCGCCACCGGTTTCGTTAAACTGAGCGGAGACCGCAAAGTCGGCAAAGCCGTCGCCATTTATGTCACCCAGGGCAGTCGCTCTTTGCCCCGCGCCATCGCCCACCGCTTCACCATCAAGCCGGAAACCGGCAATCGTGGTGCCGACATTGCCCAGTGATGAGGGGCTCGGAATATTCTGACCGCCATAGATCACATAGGCGGCTCCGGCGAATGTTTCCGCTGCTCCGACGTCGAGAACGCCAACGACAGCGTCGTCGACGCCGTCACCATTGATATCACCCAATGACCTGACGATGATCCCGGCCTCATCGGTTGCCCCCTCACCGGTAAACTTGGTGCCGTCGATGGTCGTGCCGACATTTGAGAGGCTCAGCGTACCTGTAAGCCCTGCCTGATCCGACGAAATGAAGTAGGCGGCGCCGTTGACGGAAGCGACGGTACTGTCACCGCGCGCTCCTATGAGCACATCAGCCAGACCGTCGCCGTCAAAGTCACCGGTGAGCGTCACCGAGGAGCCGGCGCCATCGGTCGATGTCTCCGCAGTGAACCTGATGCCGTCAATCGAGGTGCCGATATTGGTGATGGTCTGCGTACCGGTCAGACCCGCCTGCCCACCAAACACGACAAAGGCGGACCCGCCCGGATTACCGGCAACATTCGCGCTGGCGCCCAGGACAATATCGCTGATGCCGTCGCCGTCTATATCGCCTGACCGTCCGGAGTGAGCCAACTGGAAGTTTGCGCCGCCAGTAAGCTGAACGCCCTGAATGCTACCGCCTACGTTGCTTAGGCTGAGCTGACCGGTGAGTCCGGCCTGGCCACCAAACACGACATAGGCAGCGCCGGAGGAAGCCCCGCCGTCCTGGTTGTGCTCGGCGGTGATCACGACATCGTCAAAACCATCGTCATTGAAATCGCCGGCCGAATTGACGTTGGAGCCGGCCAAGTCGCCGGCAAGCTCGCCGGTGAACTGCACACCGCGCAACCCGGCGATGTTGCCGGCGATAATGTCATCAATACCGACCGTCGCCGGAACCGCCGCGTTGACAGCAATGCCCTGCTCGATCAGCACGGTCGCCAGAGTGGTGCCGGTCTCATCCTGATAGAGGAAGGCATCGAAGGTTTCCGCGCCGATCACGATATTGGCGGTGCCCGGTGTCCAGAAACCGGCCTCGTTGGGATGGCCCGGCGGCAGGGCGTCGAGGTTGACCGCATCGGTGGCGCCGCCGCGCACGATCAGCGAGTTGATGGTCGCTGGGCCGAGCGCCGCCGAGACCTCAGCATTGTCGGTCTCGGAAAGGTCGAACACGTCCTGGGCGTTGAGGGTCAGGGTCGAGTTGATCTCAATCGCTTCGATGGATTTTATCTTGCCGTTCGAAATCGTCGTGAGGTCGAGATCGGTGCCGTTGAGCCGCAAGGTGTCCTGACCGCCGCCGCCGTCGACGCGGATGAAGGTCTGATCGCCGATCTCGAGAATGTCGTTTCCGCCGCCGCCGCGCAGCACGTCGTTGCCGCCGAGGCCCTCCAGGGTGTCGTCACCGAGATCACCGATGATCACGTCGCCGTCCGAGGTGCCGGTCAGGGTCTCGCCGGCGGTTGTGCCCCGGCGGGTGACGAGGGCGGAGAAATCGCCGCCAAACACCACATAGGCGGCGCCGGCGTCCGCGGCAGCGCCATCGTCCAGACTGGCGCCGATGATCAGGTCATCGAACCCGTCGCCGTCGATATCGCCTGCGGCCGAGACCGCACGGCCGCTGCCGCTGTCGGCCGCCTCGCCAGTGAGCTGAAACCCGCCGACCGTACTGCCTACGGCCCCGAGGCTGATGTCTCCCGAGAGCCCCTGGCCACCGAAGACAACATAGGTCGCGCCGGCATAACTGCCGCCGTCGTCGTTGCCGCGGCCGCCAACCAGCATGTCGTCAATGCCGTCTCCGTTGACGTCGCCGGCCCCGGAGACGCTTCCCGCATAGTCGCCAGCAGCTTCACCGATGAACCGGACACCCCCTATGGCGCCGCCAACATCCGCCAGGCTCTGGCTGCCGGTAATCGCCTGGCCGCCGAACACCACATAGGCCGAGCCTTCACTCGTATCGGCGCCTCCGGCATTGGCGTAAACCGCACCAATCGCCAGATCCGCGATACCGTCACCATTGACGTCGCCGAGACCTGAAACGGTGAAGCCCGCTCGGTCGCCGTTTCCAAGAGCGCTCTCGCCGGTCAGCCTGAAGCCCTGAATTGTCGTGCCTACGCCGCTCAGCCCGTTGGCGCCGGAAAGCGTCTGCCCGCCAAAGATGATGTACGCCGCTCCAGTCTCGGTGCCGGCCGCATCGCTGCCGCGTGCGCCGATTATGAGATCGTCGATGCCGTCGTCGTTGAAATCGCCCGCCGAAGACACTGCGTTGCCGGCGAGATCGCCTGCCGCCTCGGCGTCCAGCCGGAACCCGGTGACGGCTCCCCCAACTGTGCTGAGATCGATTGTCGAAGGCAGGGTCTGGCCGCCGAACACCACATAGGCCGAACCCGCATTGTAGGGGCCGTAGTCCGCCCGCAACACGCCCAGGACCATGTCGTCAATGCCGTCGCCATTGAAGTCACCGGCGGATGCGACCGAGTATCCGGCGTAATCGTTGATGCCACTTGTCTTTTCGAACTTCGCCCCATTGATGGAGCCGCCGACGTTGAAAAGACTGACGGTACCTGTCAGGCCGGCCTGGCCGCCGAAAATCAGATAAGCAGCACCGGCGTCGCCTATGTGCAGATCATTGCCCGGCCCGCCGACCAGCAGATCTGAAATACCGTCTCCGTTCACGTCACCCACGGTGGCCACGCTGGCGCCTACGAGGCCGTCATAGGTTGCACCGACAATCTGGAACCCCTGCACGGCGCCCCCGACCGTCGAAAGATCGACGGTTCCGGACAACGCCTGTCCGCCGAACACCACATAGGCCACACCGTAATCGTAGCCGGCGCTATAGGCTTCCGGCGCCCCGATGATCAAATCCTCGATCCCGTCGCCATTGACGTCGCCGGCGCTGGAGACGGAACGTCCGGCAAAGTCGCCTGCCATGTCGCCCTCGAACTTGACGCCGTCCAGATCGGGCAGCGTTCCAGCGACCACATCGGCCAAGGCAGCGGCGCCGGAAACCTCCTGCGTGACCGCCACGCCCTGCTCAATGAACACGGTGGCGAGAATGGTGCCGCCGCCGTCGTCATAATCATAGTGGTCGAAGGTTTCCAAGCCGATCGCGATGTTCTGATTGGTCAGCGTCCAGAAGCCGCCGGCGGGCACGTTCTGCAGGTTCACATTGTCGGTTGCCGAGCCGCGCACCACGAGGGAGTTGTCCGTAAACGTGCCCAGTTCCGTCGACACCTCCTCGTTGTCCACGGTCGAAAGATCGATCACGTCCTGTGCATTGAGGGTGAGCGTCGAATTGAGGTCGATCGCTTCGATATCCTGGATTGCCGCGTTGGAAATCTGTGTCAGGTCGAGGTCGGTGCCGTTGAGGAACAAGGTGTCCTGCCCCGCGCCCCCGTCGATCAGCGTGAAGGTCTGATCGGAGATGCCGAGCCGGTCGTCGCCGTCGTTGCCTTCGAGGGTTTCGGTATCGACGCTGCCGGTGATGTCGTCGGCGAACACGGTTCCGAGCACATCTTCGATGTTCTGTAATGTGTCGGCGAAGCCGAAGGGATCGGTCGCGGTGCCGGCAACCAGGTTGACCACAACCCCGTTCTGCGCGTTGAATCCCGATCCGGTTGACGACGGCAGGGCCCGGTTATAGTCCACCTTGTCGACGCCGTCGCCGCCGTCGAGCGTGTCGATGCCGGCTAGCCCCACCAGTTCGTTATCGCCACTGTCGCCGGTCAGCGTGTCGTTCATAAAGCTGCCGCGAATGTTTTCGACGAATGAGATCGTATCTGTGTCGTTGAACGTGTCGGTCGCGGTTCCCTGCGAGAGGTTCACCGTTGCCCCCTGGAAGCCGCCGGTGAAGGCATAGTCCACCTCGTCTGCACCGATATTGCCGACCAGGTTGTCGTCGCCGCCCTGGCCGCGCATCGTCGTGCCCGCAACGCTGGCAAAAATGTTGTCGGCAAAGTTCGAGCCCTGCACCGACTCTATGTTGATCAGGGTATCGGTGCCGCCGAACCCGTCCAGCACGTTACCGGACAGGACACCCAGCTGGGTCGTGTTCGAAAGGTTGGCGATGATCGCCCCGGGGTCTTCGCGGTAGCGCACCCGGTCGAAGCCGGAGCCGCCATCGATGGTGTCGTTGCCCGCAAGCCCCTTGTAGACCTCGAAAATGTCGTTGGCGACGTTGCCGCCGGTCAGAATGTCGTCGAATGCCGAACCTTCGATGCCCTCGATATTGGCGATCGAATCGGTGCCGCCGGCACCATCCGTCGCGATGCCGGTATTGAGGTTGACGGTGACCAGCGACGGCGCGTCGAAGTAGCTGACAAAGTCGAAAAACTCGCGCACGCCGGAAATCGGTTCGATGTCGTCGCCGCCATCGACCGTGTCGTCGCCGGCGCCGGGCAGGATGAAGTCGCTCTGATCGCCGCCGATCAGAATGTCATTTCCGCCGCCGCCATCAAGCGTATCGCGCTCCGCACCGCCGGACAGCGTGTTGTCGTTTCCATCGCCAACGATAGTGTCGACGCCCGAGCCGCCGACCACGTTTTCGACCGTGTTGATCGTATCGTTGCCGATCTCCGTTCCGGACGCGGTTCCCGCGCCGAGGTCGACATTCACACCCAGGGTCGTGCTGGCGAAGGAAACCGTGTCATTGCCGTCACCGCCGGTAATGTTGTCATCGCCACCCGCGCCGATGAACGTATCGTTGCCGCTGTAGCCGTCGAAGTTCTCTACGCCGGTCGAGCCGATGAACACATCGTCGCCCGCGCTGCCGGTTGCAGCATCGATGTTCAGGAACGACGTGTTGACCCCGCCGGGACTGGTCGCCGTTCCGGTGCCCGGCGCGCTGAACGATATGGTGACCCCCGTATTGCCGGGCGACAGGTTCAGGTTGAAGTAATTGAGATTGTTGAAGCCACCGCCGCCATCGACGGAATCGGTGCCTTCCAGCGGATCGAACGCTTCATCCGCGTCTCCTCCGACGAACGTGTCGTTGAGGAACGTGCCTTCGATGCGTTCGACATTGGTCAGCGTATCCGTACCAATCGTCGTGCCGCCCGTCACGACGGCGTCGCCAACCGCGATCCCGTTGCCACCGGTGCCGCCGGTATAGACGATCGCTTCAGAGGCGCCGTAGTTGTAGCTCACAGTGTCGAAATCGTCGCCGCCGTCCACCGTATCATTGCCGCCGCCCGGCTCGATGAAGTCGAATCCGCTGCCGCCGTCGATGATGTCATCACCGCCCGGACCACCATTGCCGACGGCGGTGTCAATAAAGTCGCCGGGCAGGTAGTCGTCACCGCCGAGGCCCATCAGCGTATCGTTCCCGGCAAAGCCGAGCAGCGAGTTGGCGTTGTTGTCGCCGATGATGATGTCGTCGAAGACAAATCCGGCGACATTCTCGATATTGGCAACCGATTCCGTGTTGCCGAATCCGTCGTCGATCACCTGGTTGGTGGCGAGCGACAGATTGACATTGATCCCGGCTGGCGAATCGAAGAAGTCGATCCGGTCGG
>JAJFHL010000271.1 GCA_021775615.1 Hyphomicrobiales bacterium | reverse complement strand
GCTCCGGCTTCCGGCCTTGGCGGAGCGTAGGGGCGGCCGGAATGACCGATTTTGAGTTTGTCATCGGCCCTGTTTTCACGTCCTCCGGCGTGCCGGTCACCCTTGGGACCCTCGAGACCGCAGTGTCGGTGCAGGCGGAGGATACAGCTCTTGGCGCAGCGCTGGATGAAAGTGCCGCGAAGCGCGCAACGGCTCTTTCCGGTGGCAGTGCGGCCGATGTGCCGGAAATCGCCGCCACGCGCCGTGCCTACAAGGTACTTGGCAAGGATCCCAGCCGCTATCGGCCGTCCGCGGAGGCGCTCATTCGCCGCGTGCTTCAGGGCAAGGGGCTGTTCCGCGTCAACAACGTGGTCGATCTCAATAACCTGGTCTCGATCTCAACCGGCTTTTGCATCGGCGCCTACGATACCGATCAGTTGCGCCCGCCGATCACCCTTCGATCCGGCAGGGAAGGGGAGAGCTACGAGGCCATCGGACGCGGCCCCATCAACCTGCAGGGCCTGCCGCTGCTGTCGGATGAAAGCGGCGCGTTCGGATCGCCGACGAGCGACAGCGAGCGCACCATGATCCGGCCGCGGACACGGCGGTTGCTGATGGTGATTTACGGGTTCCATGACGCTGGCGATATGAACGCGGCGCTGGATCTCGCCAGCGACTGCCTGGTGCAGTACTGCCACGCCGGCAGCATTGAGCGAAACGTGGTGACTGCCCCATGAGGCTGCCATCGGACAACATTGAGTTCTGCCTGGATCGGTTGAAGTGATGGCGCAACCTGAACTGATCTCGATAAAACTCAAACGAGCCTATGAGGATGCTGATCCTGAAGATGGGACACGGCTCCTCGTGGAACGGCTGTGGCCGCGCGGCGTGAAGCGTGAGGCTGCCGCAATCGACCGCTGGTTCAAATCGATTGCCCCCAGCACGGATTTGCGAAAGTGGTATGACCACGATCTCGACCGCTGGCCGGAGTTCCAGCGCCGGTATATGGCGGAGCTGGAAAACGCCGAGACAGATGATGTGAGCGAGCTGCTGGAGCTGTGTGCAGGCGGGACAGTCACCTTTGTCTTCGCCGCCCGCGACACCGAACATAACAGTGCGGTCGTCCTGCGCGAATATATTCTGAATGTATTGAAGCAGGCGTAGCCGCGGCCCGGCCCCTCAGTCACCCGCCACGAAGAACACCAGGGATCCGTCAGTATCGATGCCGGCGCGGAAGCCGATATAGCCGCCAGCCGCCTCCATGTCCTCGCGATATTCCGGTGGAACCAGCAGGTAGAGTTCGACCTCCTGCTCGGGACTCAGCTTTTCCATAGGATAGACGAAATGGTACGGCCAGATATACATCGCATCTGTGGTGCCGGGATTGATGTACACGAATCCGGAGGAGAATATCTTGATCATCTCCGCCATGATGTCGCGGCCTGTGCCGTCGATGGAAGATGCCTTCCAATAGGCGATCGGGTCATCCTCGTCGCCAAAACTGACAATCGGCTTGACCTTACTGGCATCGAGAATGGGCCGCAGCTTTTCCAGGTCGCCAGTGCGTGCGGCCAGAAGGAGCGCATTTCGCGTCTTCAGCACCTCCGACGGAAGCGCGCCGTCGTCATAGTAGATTTGCGGCAAAGGACCGTTTTCGGTCTCCGAACCGTTCTGTTCGGTCGCCGTTTCGGTGTCAGTATCGGTCGATTGCCCGACCGCCGGCACGGAAAAACACCCCAGGGCGATTGCCGCGCACAGCAAGATGCAATGCCGCAGCGGGCGGGGTAACGGCAGTTCAGTGCAATGTATACCCATAATCGGCAACACGGACCTCCGACGGCGCAAGGCCGTCTGTCGTCCCAATTCTCACCGAATGCAGGGGCCCGTCAAGCTCGCGCCGCCAAAAATCGAGGAACCGGTTAAGCACGGGAAACTCCGGTGCCCGGTCAAGTCCTTGCCATATATAGCTTTGTAAGAGATTGGGATGGTCGGGCAGGTGGTAGTAAATCTCCGCCGTTGTCAGCGTAAAACCCGCTAGCCGATCCTCAATATCCTTATGTGTCGCACTCATCGGTCACCTCCAAGCCAGTTTAGGGCCTGCCCACCGATGAGCGCCTCCCAGTTCGCTCACTTCTTCTGAAGTAAAATCGTATGTGGCGGATGTTAACAAAGGGTTGCGGCGCGCCCCGCGCGCGCTATTCATAAGGTGTTGGAAAGGTGCCAAATCGGGGACGCAGCGGGGAGGCTATGGACTGGCAACTGATTGCTTCGGGCATTGTCATCGGCATTGCCGTGGCGGCGCCGATCGGCCCGATCAATCTGATGGCCATCCGCAACACGCTCTCCCACGGGTTCGGCGCCGGTGTCTTCACCGGCACAGGAGCGGTATTGGGCGATGGCACCTTTGCGGTGTTCGCCGCATTCGGAATCACCGCGGTCTCCGAATTCGTGATCGGCTATGCCACCTGGATCCAGGCTATAGGCGGTCTCATCCTGATCGCCACGGGTGTGCACATCATTCGCGCGCCGGCCGAACTCCCCGGCGACATGCAGGTGCCGCCACGCCGCCACCCGTTTGCGCTGGTCGGCGCCACATACGTCCTCACCATCACCAATCCGGCGACCCTGATGGGGTTCATCGCGATCTTCGGCGGAGTCGGCAATCTGGTCAGCCGGCCGGGCGATTATGCCGGCGCAACGGCGATGGTCGCGGCCGTCATGTTCGGCAGCCTGGTATGGTGGCTGATCGTCTCCTGGCTTGCCTCGCGGTTGCGCGAACGCATGGCGCGTGGAGCTCTGAAATATGTCAATTGGGGGTCCGGCGCGGTGATCGTCTTATTCGGTCTTGCGATCTTCGTCCGGCTGGTCTGGTCACACCAGGGCTGAGCCTGGTTGACGAAATCTACTGAGTGACCCGGTTCACCGTGAACTCGCCGTGGCGGATGCGCTCCGCCAGGCCTTCGGTCAGGTCGGCCACCTGGTCCTCGCCGTAGCTTGCGACCATGTCGCTGAGGGCTGCGAACATCGCCGCCCGAGCCAGGAGGTCAGGCTCGATGCCATCGTATACGGCCTCTTCCCAGGCATCGAGAATGTAGCGAAGCGCCACAGTTTTCTGTTCGCCGATTGGGCGCTCGTTCGACACTTTCAAATCTGAATTGATCATTCCCACTCTCGCAATCACCGCCGCCGCTTTGTGCAAAACACCTGGATGCTTCGCAATCTCTTCGTTGTCTGTTTTAGCAATAGAACGCGGCCCCGCCACCCTTACCGTGAATTAACGGTTAATATGTGCACCGCGTCACTGCCGGACCGGGTTGAGCCCTTTCAATTGGCGGTTTCGGGGCGCCGGCCGGTTCCGTTTTCACGATCCGCCGGCACCGCATCGGACTGTTCTAGGATCCAATCGCGAAATAATTCGGCTCCCCGTTTCATCGGCGAGTCTTCCGCCGCCACAAGATAGAGGCCAAGGCCCGACCGGCACAGGTTCGGCAACGGTTGAACCAGACGCCCCGAGCGCAGCTGGCGATCGATCAGATGACGCCACCCGAGCGCCAGGCCCTGATCGCGCAGCACGGCCTGCAGCACCGCCTCTGAATCGTTGAACGCCAGATGGTAGTCGACCGCCGGAACGTCCACGCCATTGTTGTGCAACCACTCCTTCCAGCCGATGCGCACCCGGTAGGACTCGTCCAGTTGCAGCAACTGATGGCGCGGCAGCTCAGCCACCGTGTTGATCGGGCCGTTCGCCTCCAGATAACCCGGACTGCAGACGGCAATCACTTCTTCGTCCGCATAGTGCCAGCTGCGCAACCCGCTCCACGAGCCATCCCCCAGACGTGATGAGAGGTCGATGCCGCCGCGCAGCAGATTCTTGTCGTCGCGGTCGTTGACGTCCAGATGCAAAGACAGGCCGGGATGGCGCAGCTTGAAATCGTCCAGCCTGGGCAGCAGCCAGAAGGTCACGAAAACCGAAGAGAAAGAGACATTGATGCTTTCCTTGAGCGGTGCCCTTTCAAGCGCATTGGCGGTCGCATAGAGCTGGTCGAAGCTTGCAGAGACCGCCTTGTAAAAGCGGTTGCCCTCGGCAGTCAGTTCAATCGCCCGGTGATGTCTGTGGAAGAGCCTCGTGCCCAGATGGTTCTCCAGCAGGTGGATCGCCTTGCTGACCGCCGGCTGGGACACATTGAGCTCTTTGGCCGCTTCGGTAAAACTCTGGTTCCGGGCGGCGGCCTCAAAGGTGAACAGGCTGTTGGCGGAGGGCAGCATTCTGCGCAGCTTATGCATAACTTCAGGTTATTTAAGAAGTGAGATTTTTGCAAGGTCACCGGTGCGCGATTGACACATAGACTGCGTGATGGGCGCTACGGGCGTACCGCTGCAGGGTTTGCGATTCACACGGCCTCTGAACGGTACACCCGGCGCGTGAGCCAGTCCGAGGAAAAGCTCATTCAGGAAGGCCTACTGTGATGCAGACACATGCCAGGGTCGTGGTCGTCGGTGGCGGTTGTGTCGGCACCAATATTCTCTACTCCCTTGCCCATCGCGGCTGGACCGACTGCTGTCTCCTTGAGCGCACCGAACTGACTGCAGGCTCCACCTGGCATGCGGCGGGCCTGATCCCGATCTACAGCTTTTCCTACAAGTTCGGCCGCCTGATCAACAAGACCATCGAAATCTATGAAGGCCTGGAAGCGGAAACCGGCCAGGCGGTCGGCTGGCACAAATGCGGCCAGTTGCGTGTGGCCAACACCCGCGACCGCATGGACGAATATCTCAACTATGCGTCCATCGCCGATACGCAAGGGGTGAGGGCGGAAATCCTGACGCCCAAGGAAACCGTCGATCTTTGGCCGCTGATGCAGGCGTCGCCGGATCTGCTCGGCGCCGTCTACAATCCCGATGACGGTCACATTGCCCCGGCGGACGTCACCCAGGCGCTTGCCAAGGGCGCGCGCAATCTGGGAGCCAAGATCCACCGCAACACCGAAGTCACCGGCTATGAACAGCTCGCCGGCGGCGAGTGGCGGGTGACGACCAACCAGGGCGACATCGTCTGCGAGCACGTGGTGACCGCCACCGGCAACTACGTGCAGCAGACCGCCCTGATGACCGGGCTCAGGATCCCGGCCTTCCCGGTGGTGCATCAATACTGGGTGACGCAGACCGTGCCGGCGGTGCGCGAGCGCCACGAGCAGGGCCTGCCCGAACTGCCGGTGCTGCGCAACGAAGAGATAAACGGCTATGTGCGCGAGGAGCGCGACGGCCTGATGTTCGGCCCCTATGAGCGGCCCGACAAGCTCCAGCACTTCGCCCGCGACGGTGTGCCCGACTGGTTCGGTGCCGACCTGCTGCCGGAGGATTACGACTCGGTGGAAAAGAACTGGGAGGCCGGGCTTGAGCTCGTTCCCGTGCTCGGCGAGGTCGGCATCCAGAGCAATGTGCGCGGGCCCATCTGTGTCTCGCCCGACAACCTGCCGCTTGCCGGGCCCGCCTGGGGGCTCAAGAATTTCTGGCTGGCGGAAGGGTTTTCCGGCGGCATTCTGATGGGCGGAGGCATCGGCCACGAACTGGTCAACTGGATCGTCGACGGCGAGCCCAACATCGACCTTTCCGAAGTCGACCCGAGACGCTTCGGCGACTATGCCAACAAGGTGTGGACCGGAAAGAAAAACAGGGAAACCTTTGGCCACAATTTCGGCATCCACTATCCAGGATACGAATGGCCCGAGGCTAGGCCGGCCAAGATGATGTCCTGTTATGACCGCCTCGGCGCCGCCGGCGCCGTATGGGGCGCCGTCTATGGCTGGGAAGTGCCTTTGTGGTTCGCGCCGGAGGGCGAAGAAGCCAGGGACATCTGGAGCTACCGCACCTTCAACTCCATGCCTCATGTGGGGGCCGAGTGCCGCGCGGTGCGCGACGAGGTCGGCCTCATCGAGATGTCGCCCATGGCCAAGTTCGAAGCTTCGGGCCCGGGCGCCGAAGCCTGGCTCAACCGCATCCTCGCCAACCGCATGCCGGCAAAGCCGGGCGGCATGGTGCTGGCGCATCTCCTGACCCATAAGGGCACGGTGCGGGCCGAGTTTACCGTGACCCGGCTGGAGGGCGACCTCTTCTATCTGGTCGGCACGCCGCGCGGCGAGCGCCACGATTTCGACTGTCTCACGAGATCCATGCCGGACGACGGGTCCGTCTCCGTGCGCAACGCCACCTTCGAGCGCGGCTGCTTTACGGTTGTCGGCCCGAATGCGCGCCGGCTGCTGGAGGGTCTGGTGGATGCGGACCTGTCCAACGAGGCCTTCCCCTGGATGCGGGCACAGTCGGTTACGGTGGGGCTTGCTTCCGACGTCCGCATGATGCGGGTCAATTACGAGGGCGAACTCGGTTGGGAGCTCTATCACCCGATCCCCTACAACCTGCATCTCTTCGATGAGATCGTGAAGGCGGGCGCCGAACACGGGGTGAAACATGTGGGTTACCGCGCCATCGAGTCCCTCAGGCTCGAGAAGTCCTACCGCGCCATGTATCGCGACATGGACGTGGAGCACACCGCCCTTGAGTCCGGGCTCGACCGCTTCGTCAAGTTCGACAAGGATGATTTTGTCGGCCGTGACGCGCTTCTGACCCAGCAGCAGCGCGGATTGACCAAACGCATGGTCACGCTGCGGGTCGAGACGGTCGACGCGGATGCCTACATGAACGAGGCGGTTTACTCCAACGGCTCCACGGTCGGCCGCGTCACCTCCGGCGCCACGTCGCATCATGTGGGGCAGTGTCTTTCCATGGCCTATCTCGACACGGACTATGCCAGTATCGGCACCGAGCTCGAAATTCAGCTTCTCGACAACCGCTGCCGCGCTGTCGTGATCGAGGATTCACCCTACGATCCCGGCAACCAGCGCCCGCGCATGTAAGGTTAAGTGGACCCTAGTCAATGACCATGGCCGACGACACAATCAAGCGTAGAGGCGGACGCTCGGCACGGCGCAAGGCGCGCGAAAAGGCCGCTTTCGTGCATCACCCGACCCTGGTGCGCAACGTGCCGGTCTATGAGATCGCCAATGAAGAGGGCGTGGAGATGATCCACGAACTCGCCATGCGCATCGTCGAGGAGTTGGGAGTTGAGTTCCGCGACGAGGAATCGCTTGATATCTGGCGTCAAACCGATGCGGAGATCGATGGATACAAGGTGCGCATCGGCCGCGAAACGCTGCTGGCGCTGGTCGACAAGGCGCCACAGGAATACACCCATTATGCCCGCAACCCCGAGCGCACCGTGCGGGTCGGTGGCCGCAACATGGTGATCTCGCCGTCCTACGGCCCGCCGTTCATTCTGGATCTGGAAGGCGTGCGCCGCCACGCCACGCTCGACGATCTCAACAATCTCCAGAAGCTCAACCACATGGCCGCGTCGGTGCACATCGCCGGCGGCCCGATCGTCGAGCCGGTCGATGTGCCGGTGCCGCACCGGCATTTGCATATGGCCTACAGCGCCCTGAAGTATTCAGACAAGCCGATCATCGGCTCGGTCACGGCGCGCGAGCGGGCGCAAGACACCGTTGAAATGACGAAGATCGCATTGGGCGAAGACTTCGCCGCCAACAACGCCTGCACCACCAACCTGATCAACTCGAACTCGCCCCTGGTCTGGGACGAGACCATGCTCGATGCCTTGAAGGTCTATGCTGGCAACAATCATGCGGTGATGTGCTCGCCGTTCTCCATGGCCGCTGCCTCGACGCCCGCCAGCAATGTCGGCACCATGGGCGTGGTGACCGCCGAGGCGGTGATGGCCATTGCCTTCGGCCAGTTGATCCGGCCGGGCGCACCGATGCTGTTCGGGGTGCCGGCCATGACCGTGGCGCTTAACACCGGTGCGCCGGTGCACGGCAGCCCGGATTCGGCCATCGTCCAGTTTCTCGCCGGCGCCATGGCCAGGCGCTACCGCGTGCCGCACCGCGCCATCGTCAACTGCGCCACATCCAAGACGCCGGATCTCCAGGCCGGCTATGATTCCATGTGGGGCCTGTTCCCGGGCTTCATGGCGGGCGGCAACTGGATCACCATGGCCGGCGGCATGATCGAGGGCACGCTTGGCCTGAGCTATGCCAAGACGGTTATCGACTTCGAGCAGGTCGATGCCTTCTATCATTTCTGCCAGGGCTGCAATTTCGACGATCTGGACGAGATCTTCGAAACCGTGAAGGAGGTCGGGCCGGGCGGCCATTTCCTCGGCGCGGCGCATACGCGGCGGTCGAACCTCTTCATCTTCCCGTCCCAGAACAACGTCACCTTCGAGCAGTGGGAGGTCGACGGGCGCAAGGACTCAGAGCAGGTCGGGATCGAGAAGACAAAGGCGTGGCTCGAGCGTTACGAGGCCCCGCCGATCGATCCGTCTGTTGACGAAGCGCTGCTCGCGTTCATCGCAAAGCGGGAAGCCGAGATTCCGGCGACGCTCAGCTGACCGTCAGGACATAAGGCCGTCGCCAAGCGCGGCCTCCAGCCGCCGGTAGCGGATCTCGCTGCGCAACGGCGCCAGATCGGGATCGGAGCGCAGCCATGCAGGATGCGCCCATCCGCCGTCGAGGCTGGCTTCCAGCGCGTCGAGAGCGCTGGACACTTCGCCGGCACGGGCCAGAACGCCGACGTAGTAATAGAGCAGGGGTTCGGTGGATGGTACCGCGTCTGTGGCGATCTTCAATCCCTCCTCAACATCGCCCGATTCCACCAGGCAGAAGGCCTTTCCGCAGCGGGCCCGGGCATCGTCCGGGTCTGCTTGCAGGTATTGGTCGATGCGGCAATGAGCGGTGCGTATCGCACGTGCCGCTGAGGCGTTGTCACCGATGCGCCGGAACGCCTTTGCTGCGATAACGAGTGAATGGAAATCGT
Organism: Hyphomicrobiales bacterium; assembly: GCA_021775615.1. Classification (GTDB taxonomy): domain Bacteria; phylum Pseudomonadota; class Alphaproteobacteria; order Rhizobiales; family JAJFHB01; genus JAJFHM01. The sequence continues at coordinate 20,889 of JAJFHL010000271.1, read as the reverse complement.
CCGGCTTGAGCTGCGCTGCGCGTTCCAGCAGAACGGCCGCGCCGCGCATGTCGCCATAAGCGAACATGTACCGGCCAGGCAGATAGTGGGCGCAGAACTCGTCGCCCTGGCAATGCAGCGCCCTGGCGAAGCTGTCCATGGCCTTGGTCCGCTGGCCATAAGTGCCCTGAGCCAATCCAAGCGCCGCGTTTCCCTTCGTCAGTCCCGGGTCAAGACGTAAGGCCATGTCGGCGGTCTGCACTGCGCGCTCCATGTGCCCGGAATTCTGATCGTAATAGAGATGCATGAAAGTCAGGATCGCGGCGAGGTCGGCCTGGATCAATGCCGAGTCCGGTGCCGTCGCGGCCGCTGTGGAATAAGCCTCGATGGCCGCCATCATATTCTGCCTGCCACCGCGCTCGAACATGGCGCGTCCTCGCAGCACGGTGCAATACGCGTCGAGGCTGAGATCCGAGGTTCGATCGTCGATCGGAGTGCTGTTGAATGCTTCCGGTGCCCGTGCCCGGTCATGGATGACCCCGCCCAGAAGGCGGTAGCCTGTCTTGTGTACGGTTTCGATGCACACCGGGTTTTTTGGACTGTCGTCGAGCGCCCGGCGCAGTTCCGCGATTGCGTGGGTCAAAACCTCTTCGCAAACAAGGACACCGCTCCACGCCTCGTCCAGGAGATCCTCGCGGGAGACAACGGCGCCGTCGGCGTCCGCCAGAATGCCCAGCACGGCCGCCGCTTTCGGCGACACCCGGCGAAGCGTTTCGCCGCGCCGCAGTTCGCGGGCGGCCAGGTCGATCCGCCACTGACCAAGTTCAAGATGCGCCATGGCAACCTTCTCCCGGCGAGCTTTCGGCGCCGGTCCGCCGGATCAAGTCCTGAGAATTCACAAATTCAGTCGCTTTTCTTCAGGTTTCGCACAAGGGCCGCGCCTAGGTCCTGTTCATCTGGATAACGGCCTTGGTTAGATCTGATGGCCGGCCTGGAAAATATCAAGAAAGGAAAGACGAAAATGACGCTTCGAATTGGCGACACTGCTCCTGACTTCACAGCGGAATCCACTGAAGGCAGGATCGGTTTTTATGATTGGGCCGGCGACAGCTGGTGCGTTTTGTTCTCGCATCCGAAAGACTTCACGCCGGTCTGCACCACCGAACTTGGACTGATGGCCAAGCTCAAGCCGGAGTTCGACAAGCGCAACTGCAGGATCATCGGTCTCAGTGTCGACGATGTCGGACATCACAAGAGCTGGTCGCGCGACATCGAGGAGACGCAGGGACATGCGCCGAACTTCCCGATGGTCGGCGACAGCAATCTTGTCGTGTCGAAGCTTTACGGCATGTTGCCGGCGGATGCGGGCGGCAGCTCGCAGTTCAGAACCGCGGCTGACAATGCAACGGTGCGCAATGTGTTCGTCATTGCGCCGGACAAGTCGATCAAGCTGGTCATTTCCTACCCGATGAGCACCGGCCGCAATTTTGATGAGATCCTACGTGCCCTGGATTCACTGCAGTTGACTGCAGCCCACAAGGTTGCGACGCCTGGAAACTGGATCCAGGGCGACGACGTCATCATCGTGCCGGCCATGAGCGACGAAGACGCCAAAAAAGCCTTCCCGAAAGGGTGGGGGGCGCCAAAGCCCTATATCAGGATTGTTGCGCAACCGAATTAGCGCCGGTTTCTGGCGAGCCATGTGGAGAGTTCAGAGCCTTCCCTGGTGAAGCGCTCGATCTCCACATTGGCGCCATCGGTGCAGCTTGTGAACCAGTCCTGATACTTGCTGTATCCGCGATTGAATCCGGCGGTCAGACGGGCTTCTTTTTCGCCTTTTGCCTTTTCCACCCGGATCAGCTTGATCATCTGATTGCGCCAGGTCTTGCTGGTGAACGTTTCGCAGATCTGTTGCAGATAATGCATGGAGCCAAGGATTTCGGACAGCCGGAGCAGGTTCTGTTCGTAACGAGCCGATTGGGCGGCGAGAGGCGTGGCCGTTGCGACGGTGATGCCGGCAATCAGGGCTGCCCGCGCGCACATATTCCTCGCCGGAGCATCGGCGCATGCCGCGAAGATCTTCCGCATGGTGCTCATGCGACCGCACACTACACCGATTCTTGTAAGCTGGATGCGCAGCAGGGCCTATTCCTGCTGAATTCGCAGGTCGGGATGGAAGGCGTTGAAAACAAAGGCGAAAGTCACATCGTAGACCATGTCTTCCAGGCCGCTGCCGGATTTGCGCTGAACCACGATGTTGCCGACGTCGCGGCCCTCGTTGATCACTCTTGTGTCCAGCGCCGAATTCTGGCCGGCGCTCCAGGTGATCACCACATTCCCCAGTTCGAGCCGGGTTCGGTCGCGCATCAGTTCCAGCGCCACCGCATGCGGGCCGCCGTCGCGTTCAAACGTGATGACCCGGGCCATGGGATTGATGTAGTCGGGCAGGTCGCCGACAAAGAGTCCGTAAGGCGGCCTCGAATTGTTGTCGTAGCCCTCATAAGGGTTCTGGCCGTAGCGCCGCATTCCCGAGTTGTTCGGTACCAGAACTTCGCCGTCCGGGTGGCGCGCCTTGAACACCGCATAGGCCTCGAGCCGGGCGGGGATGGTCTTCAGGCGCGCGCCGGTCATCTCGCCGACGATGGCCTCGCCGAGAAACTGCTGCCACCAGCTCTCGGTCTGCCGGTCATACATCACCATATCGGAATGGCGCAGCTTGCCGGTCACGCCGAAGTCGAGAACCTGTCCGTCGAGCCGCCGGTCGAACACCACGGCTGAGTTGCACAAAGGGCAGTAGGTGATGGTGACCGGCGTATCGCCGAACCGGTCATTGACGATTTCGTGCCAGGTCATGACGCGCAGCGGGTAGGCCCGCGCCACGCCATCAATCTCAAGACCGATGACAGGTTCGTCCGCTCCGATGTCTTCGACCTCGCCGACTGCCTGGAATTTCGGATCGTCGATCGGCGGGATGCCGTCCTTCCTCACCAGCGTGCTGAGGATCTCTTCATAAGGCACGGAATGCTGATCGAAATCCGTTTCACTCCATTCCGAACGCCACTGCTCCGGGCTGGCCGCGGCCGCCGTGGCGCAGAACGCCAGCACACACAACATCGCTATCTGGGCACAGTAACGCATGGCGGCAGCTTGCGGGTTGCCGTAAACACAGGCAATTCAAACCCGCGTGAACGATTTTCGCCGAGACGGGGCGGGCAGCGGGCCGGCATCTGAGGCCGGCCTGCCGCCCTCCGCCTCATCCGGCGTCCGTCGGCGGCTGCATCACGCCGGCACACCGGCGAAGATGTCCTTGCGGATCACGGCGTGGACGCCCCAGTTGCCGTCCACCACCTGGGTAATGCCGAAGTCGACGCCCACCGTGATCAGGGAAATGGCTTCGTCCTCTGTCAGCCCCTTTGTATTCATCAGGAAATGGCGCATTTTGCGGAACGCATCGCGAAGCGCGAGATCGACGGAGGACTTGGAGTAGATATCCGACTGTGCTTTCTCGCCCAGTTCAGCCAGATAATTGGCGAAGCTGAAACCGTGGACAAGCCATTCGTCCTGCGTTTCCAGCATGGGATAGTCGAGTTCCTCCAATGCGGTGCCCGCGAGATCGGCCTTCTTGTGCAGGATCAGTTGAAACGTGCCGTTGAGCGAGCACTCGATGGCCGTACCGCACAGTTCGGAGTCGCCCTGCGAAGCATGCGGATCGCCAACCGACAACAGGCCGCCGTCGACGGCAACGGGATAGTACATCGTCGCGCCCTTGCCGATGCGCCAGTTATCGATATTGCCGCCGGTGTAGCTCGGCGGGATGGAATCGACCATGTCCGCCTCCTTCGGCGCCAGGCCGATGACGCCGAAATGCGGGCGAATTGGGATCCGGATTCCGTTGAGGATCCCGTGGTTCTCTTTCACGGTTGCATGATCGACCGGAACTCCCGGATAGTCGATGGTCTTGTGCACGACACCGTAGGGATCGGTTTGCGGCGTCCACTGGAAATTATAGGCCGCCTGAGCCCAGTTGCGCTCGCCGGTGGCATCGACTTCGTAGATGGTGATGACCTCGCGCTCCTTCGGCTCGGTGATCAGGTCCTTGAAGTGGAAGCCCCACCATGCGGCGGCGTTGCTGCCGAAAGCTTTTCCGGCGTATTTCGGATTGCGCGAGCCACGCGGCGCAACGTCGATGATGCGCACTTCCAGCACGTCGCCGGGCTCGGCGCCGCGTATGTAAACCGGGCCGGTGCAAATGTGCACGCCGAGCCCTTCGCCGGCCCCCCGGCCATATAGTGAGGCGTCCATCGGACCCGCGCCGCGGCGATCGACCCCCTTCTTGTCCTTGGTCCAGAGATAAACACTTTCGGCACCGGGATCGCCCTTGATCATGCGCTCGGCGTCATCGTTTGCATGGTGGGTCAGCGCCTCGATTGTGACGAAGTCGCCGGAGTCGATTTCGACCTGGGGTTTGAGATTTTTGCTGAAGTAGCCCCAATGCACGGTGTCGGCGGTGGCCGGCAGATGATGGTAGCTGCGGTCGGACGGTTGATGTTTCTCTGCCGCGGCGGACATTGTCGGCGTCACCAAAGAGATGCCGCCGGCGCCGAGCGCAGCGGTGCCGCCGGCCGTCGCGAATGCTGATTTCATGAACGAACGCCGTTCGTGGTCAAGCTCTCCCATGAACTCACGCTTGTGTTTTTCGTATTCGGGACAGTTTTTGTCGTCGCCAGAGCACATCGTCATATCCTCCCGGTTTTCAGCTTGGCCCCACTGCAAAACAGCAAGGCTATGGGCTGAGGTGATGGGGCAGCAATGATCGCTGGCGAACAGTCTCTTGCACTGGTGCGGCGGCGACTCTTCTTCGAACAGCCAATAAGCCGTTACACATCAAATGGTTGTCTGGTTATTGAGGCTTGGCAACGCAAGCCTCGGCGGGTGCGGCGTGCGCCGCCTCGGCATGAGGTTGTGCGCTTGTGATCAATACAATTCGCCGTGCGCCACTATAATCGATGCAGATATGACACTTCACGCATCGCGCACTCCCGGCCGGCAGCAAACACGGACCTCGACATATTGCAGTGCGGCGGCATGATGTGCAGACTGCTTGCGTGACGGTGACGCTCGCGGTTCGATTTCATCGCAGGGGGCTACTGTTCGTCGCTTACAACGACAACGATTTGAGGTGCGCGATGCAACGCACAGTCGATCGGGTTCTGATTGAAGCGATCCCTCTAAGTCGTCAAAGAGACGCTTGGACTGAGGCGCTGGCGTCGCGGGCGCTTGTCTGCCGGTTGCCCCGCGCCGCGCCGTTTCAGTCCGGCGAGATGACAACCAAAAACTCCTCCACCGGGATGCGGGCCACTCTCCTGCGTTCGACCCCGCAGGAACTTGTGTGCGCCGGCAAGACGACAAACCGCGCGGCGCCGGCTTCAATTGCCATCATGTTTCATGTGTATGGCCGGGGCCGCATGAGCTTCGGGACGCAGTCTTGTGAGTTTGCCGACGGCGACGTGACCGTGTGCGACCTGCGCGGCGCATGGAGAATGAACCTGCGTGACGATTTCGAAGTTCTGCTGATCGAACTGCCGCGCGAGCGCCTGCTTGCCCGGTTGGGCCTGCATCGCGTCGAATTGCCGACGGTGCTGGGCGCCACAGTTGCCGGCAAGGCCATTCGCCCGCTCCTGCGATCGATTGCACGCAATATTGCCGAAATGCAGCAAGCCGATCTCACGTCCATTGAGATCGTCGTGGCGGAGTTGGCCACCAGTGCATTGTTGTGCGAGACCAGGACCGAGTATGAGGCAGTGTCGCAGGTTCAGGCCGCGCTGATGCGAAGGGTGTATGCCGCCATTGAGGTCCGGCTGAGCAATCCCAATCTGTCGATTGTCGATATCGCCAGCGAGGAGTCCGTGTCCCAACGCTACATTCAGCGCCTGTTCAAGCTTCAGGACACCACCTTCACCAATTATCTGCGTCTGCGGCGCCTTGAGCGCTGCAGGATCGATCTGGCCGATCCCAAGCGCGCAGGTCAGAACGTAACCGACATTGCCTTCCGATGGGGGTTTCGCGATGGGGCCACATTCAGCCGTGCCTTCAAGGCGGCGTTTGGATCACCACCACGCGATATGCGGAACCCAAGCCCTTGCGACCCTGATGCCCATCCCAATCGTGGCAGGCCGTTGCGTCGGATCGTTGCACAGGACAGACATTCACAGCTGAGGGTCAATGCGCAGGGCGAAGTGGTTGGATTGGATAAACTGCTCCATCTGGCTTCAAACACCGTGCCGGACAGCGGGCCTTCTGCCGCTTGCCCGGACGCTCCGGAGCAACACTATCTCCCAGTCTCCAAGGACACCGTACATTGGGGGCATCTCGGTCACACAATCCCACCCAAACTGCGTATCGGTCCCGATGCACAGGTCACGATCGAGACGCTGACCCATCACGCATTCGATGACTACGAGCGAATGATCAAGGGTGACGCGGGCGCCGAGAGCGTCTTCCAGTGGAACGCAGAATCGAAGGCCGTCGAACGACGCGGTGCCGGCCCGATGAACGGTTCGATACTGGGCCGCGGCGCCGGCGAGGGGTTCGGCGTACATATCTGCACGGGACCGGTCCATGTCGATGGCGCCGAGCCTGGAGACGTGCTTGAGGTGCAGATCCTGGATGTGCGTCCACGCCCAAGCGCCAACGCGAAGTTCGCCGGCAAGGCGTTCGGCAGCAACGCGGCCACCTGGTGGGGTTTTCAGTACAACGATCACATCGACCCGGCGGACACTCGCGAGGTGGTCACCATTTACGAAACCGACCTGCTGAGTGGTGCGAAATTTGCGCAACCGGTTTACAGCTATCGCTGGACACCGCAGGTCGATCCATACGGCGTTGTGCACACGACAATCGATTATCCCGGTGTGCCGGTCGACCATGCAAGCATCGAAAAGAACTCGGCTCTCGGGAGAGTGCGGGTTCCGGCACGGCTGCATTTCGGTTTTATGGGAGTGGCGCCTCGTGAGGCCGGTATAGTCGATTCCATTCCGCCCGGATATTTCGGGGGCAATGTCGACAATTGGCGTATCGCGACCGGGACCACGCTCTATCTGCCGGTCGCCGTGCCTGGTGCATTGTTTTCAGTCGGGGATCCGCATTTCGCGCAGGGTGATGGGGAAATCAATGGCACGGGACTGGAATTCTCGCTTACCGGCGACTTTCGCCTGATCCTGCACAAAAGGGGACGATCTGCGAAGCCCTACCTGGAAGGCCTTTGTACGCCGCTGCTGGAAAGCCGGACCGAGTGGGTGTTGCACGGGTTCAGTTACTCCAACTATCTGCGTGATCTGGGGCGCGACGCCCAGTCTGAGATTTACTCAAAGTCGTCCGTCGATCTCGCTCTGCGCAACGCGTTTCGCGCAACGCGGAAGTTTCTGATGGAAACCTACTCGCTTGGTGAGGATGAGGCGATTTCGATCATGTCGTTGGCCGTCGATTTCGGTGTCACACAAGTGGCTGATGGCAATTGGGGCGTGCATGCCGTCGTCAAGAAAAGCCTGTTTGGATAGATCCTCAATGCGATCCACCGTATGACCGGCCGATTGGGCAATTCAAACCCGCGTGAACGGGTTCAGGTCGGCAAGGCGCTTCCCGGCCGGTTGTGCATGCGCTTCTTGAACTCGTCGAGTTTTGCCGCGGCGTGCTCGTAGCCGATCTCGACCGTGCGGTCGAACGCCTTCCAGTCGCGGATCTCGATGCCGCCCAGTGGCGGCGCCAGGAGAAGGTCGGCGTTTTCCGCCTGCCTGCGGTCGTCACTTTCGCTGGAGATCGTCGCCGATCGCATCAAGATGCTGACGATCGGCGGGCGGCGGACCTGTCGATACCAGGGCGAATTGTAGTGCTCTTCAAGCAGTTCAGGGCCGACCGCGCGGGCGCGCGCCACATCAACGGCGATGATCGGGCCCGAATGCACGTTGCGCATGATGTCGATCGGCAGGTTGCTGGTCACCGCGCCGTCGACCAGGAGCGCTTCTTCGAAGGCCATTGGAGGCAGTATCCCGGGCAGGGCAATGCTGGCCCTGAGCGCATCGCGGATCCGGCCCCTCGTGTGCACATGCACGGCGCCGGATGTGAGGTTCGATGAAACGCAGTAATAGGGCAGCCACAGGTCGGGGATCGCGCGGTCCCCGTAATGGTCTTCTAGCAGTTTTTCGACCCGCTTGCCCTTGACCATGCCGAGCAGCGGCAGGGTGATGTCGGAGAGCGGGTTTTTCTGAACGAACGCGTCATTGATCCGCTCCGTCAGTTCGTCCGGCGACCACTCCATGGCAATGCCGGCGGCGATGATCCCGCCCATGCTGGTGCCGCCGATGAAATCGATCGGAATATCCGCGTCGGCCAGCGCCCTGATGACGCCGACATGGGCGAAGGCGCGAGCACCGCCACCGGACAGGACCAGGCCGACGCCCTGTCCCTTTATGACCCGTGACAGCCGTTCCCAATCGGTATCGCGGTGCGGTCTGATGTGAAAATGGCGATTGAACGGTACCGCATCGATTTTTGCACCGGTGTTGCGGGGGTGTTCCGTGCCGGGCGGCTGCAAAACGATGAGGTCGAGCAACTGGTGTTGCGCGCGTTGTTGCAGGAGATCGTCAGGCAAGTTTGTCGCCCCGGACCAGTCCGGCCCGGCAACGATCATGATGCGGTCGGCCTGGCGGGCGCAGATCCGGGTCCAGGCCGCCTCGTCGGACGTGCCGTGCAGGAACACGTGGTCGTGGTTGCGTTCCAGCTCGCTGAACCACTGCGGCGATTCCTCGAGACCTTCCGTTCCCACAACCGCGACCGATGCTCCATGACGCCTCAGACATTCCGCCAGCCGCTCGGCGACCTCGTGGGTGTCCACCCCGTCATGGGCGGGAAGAAATGCTGCCGTGTGCGGCTCGATGGCCGCCGAATGGCCCATCGACAGGCGGCGCAGCCGGTGCACCAGAATGCGCATCAGTCCCGACATGAGGTCGGGGTGCTTCTTCAGCAGAAAATCGAAACGGGTCTTGGCGATCCGTAGCAGCTCGCTGTCGCGGATGGCGGTGACGGTCGCGGAACGCGGCTGGCCGGAAATCAGGGCCAGCTCGCCGACCGCCTCGCCCTCTCCGACAATGGCGATCAGCCTTTGGTCGTTGGGTGGGCTGCGCACGTAGATTCCGAGCGATCCGGCGACGACCACATAGAACGCGTCGCCGGGATCGCCCTGGTGAAACAGGTTGCGCCCGGCCGGCAGATGCAGGGCGACGGTTTCACGCTCGATGATCTCGCGCCCCTCCGGGCTGAGCATGTTCAACAGATCGAGTGCGTTTGGTGTTGTACGCATGGAAACGGTTTCCGGAAGTCCGACACCGCTGCCCGAACGGGGCAGGGCTTTCGCACAAGTGTAGCACTTTTGCCGCCGGTGCACCTCCCGAACGCCGGGGCCCGTGGCTGTTGCGAAAGGTTCGGTGATTCTGGACTCAACAATCTTCCAATCTGGATCTATCGCAGTGCCAAATGTTGTCCTAAACACAAACAGGCTCGCTCGGGAAACTGCTGACCGAAGCTCGAGCCCTCTTCGACACTGTTGCTTCTGGAAACCAAGTGATGCCCGACGCGTTGCGCCCAAAGCACTGGCCGAAAGCCAGTTACGATCCACGCTACGACCCTGTCGTCGATGCGGGGCCCGGTCATAACCGCGACTATGCGCCGACCTACTGGATCGGCACCGCGGGGCCGCCGCCGGAAGACGACGGTCCGATCTCCGGCGACACCGACGCGGATGTGGTGGTGGTGGGATCGGGATACACCGGCCTTTCCTGCGCCATCCATCTTGCCAAGGAACACGGCATCAAGGCCACGGTGCTGGAAGCCAACACCGTTGCGTGGGGCTGCTCGACGCGCAATGGCGGCCAGGCGCAGATTTCGTCCGGCCGGCTCAAGCGGTCGCAGTGGATCGGGCGCTGGGGCGTCGATGTGGCAAAGCAGATGCACGCCGAGATATGCGAAGCGTTCGAAGTCTTTCGCGATCTGATCGGCCAGCCCGAAATCGATTGCGAGCCGCAGGACGGCGGCCATTATTACATCGCCCATAAACCGGGCGTCATGCCGGCGCTCGAGAAGGAATCTCAGCTCCTGAACGAAGTCTTCGGCTATGGCTCGCGCGTTCTCGGCCGCGAGGAACTGCACGAAGGCCATGTCAGGGACCAGGAAGCCGCCGGCGCCGTGCACGAGCCGGACGGCATCTGCATCCATGCCGCAAAACTCGCCTTTGGCTATCAGCGTCTCGCCCGCAAGCTCGGCGCTAAGATCCATCCGGCAAGCCCGGTCATGGGGTGGACCGTCAAGAACGGCGTCCATCACCTGACCACGCCCGGCGGCACGGTCAGGGCGCGCGCCGTGGCGCTGGCGACGGCGGGCTATACGCCGCCCGGGCTGTCGAACCGGACCAAGAACCGGTTGATGCCGATCCTGTCGAACTCCATCGTCACCCGGCCGCTCACCGATGAGGAAAAGCAGGCCTGTGGCTTCCAGACCTGTTCGCCATTGACGGACACCCGCACGCTCCGCCATTACTACCGCTTTCTGCCGGACGGGCGGGTTCAGATCGGCAGCCGCAGCGCGATCACCGGAAGCGATGCCGAGAACCCCAAACATCTGGCGCAACTGCTCAAGGGGCTCTACCGGAAGTTTCCGGCACTTGAGGGAATTGACCTGGATTATTCATGGTGGGGATGGGTCGATGTCAGCCACGATATGATGCCGCGCGTCTTTCAGCCCGATCCCGAGCAAGCGATATACTACGCCATGGGATATGGCGGCAACGGCGTGATGTATTCCGCCCAGGCCGGCCGCCGCATGGCCCAGATGGTGGCAGGCAAAGGTGCGGATCTGACGCTGCCGATCTTCACGTCGCAGCTGCCGAGCCATGGGGTTCTGACCCCGTTCCGCCGCCTCGGCCAGCGCGTCATGTACGTCTGGTACTACCTCAGGGACGAGAAATTCTAAGCTGCGATACGACGCATAAAATCAGGAGACAACGAAAATGAAAATGACCACCGAGGAAGCCTTCGTCAAAGTGCTTCAAATGCATGGTATCGAGCATGCCTTCGGCATCATCGGCTCGGCCATGATGCCGATTTCCGATTTGTTTCCCAAGGCGGGCATCACGTTCTGGGACTGCGCCCATGAATGCACCGCGGGCATGATCGCGGACGGTTACAGCCGCTCCACCGGCAAGATGTCCATGGCGATTGCCCAGAACGGGCCGGGAATCACCAACTTCGTGACCCCGATCAAGACTGCGTACTGGAACCATACGCCAATGCTCCTGGTGACACCGCAGGCCGCCAACAAGACCATCGGTCAGGGCGGTTTCCAGGAAATCGAACAGATGGCGGCCTTCAAGGACATGGTCTGCTATCAAGAAGAGGTGCGCGATGCCACTCGCGTGGCCGAGGTGTTGAACCGGGTGATCGAGAAGGCGTGGCGCGGATCGGCTCCGGCACAGATCAACATGCCGCGCGACTACTGGACTCAGGTGATCGACATCGACCTGCCGCAGATCGTGCGTCTCGAGCGTCCCCGTGGCGGCGAACAGGCCATCGCGGACGCTGCCAAGCTGATCTCGGATGCCAAGTTCCCGGTTATCCTGAACGGTGCCGGCGTCGTGTTGGGCAACGCCATCCCGGCGAGCGCCGCGCTGGCTGAACGGCTCGACGCGCCGGTCTGCTGCAACTACCAGCACAATGACGCCTTTCCGGGCTCGCACCGCCTCGCCGTTGGTCCTCTCGGCTATAACGGGTCGAAGGCTGCCATGGAACTGATCGCCAAGGCTGACGTGATCCTTGCGCTCGGCACCCGGCTCAATCCGTTCTCGACGCTGCCGGGATACGGCATCGACTACTGGCCGAAGGACGTCAAGCTCATTCAGGTCGACATCAACTCCGATCGTCTTGGCCTCACCAAGAAGGTGTCCGTGGGCATCCAGGGCGACGCCAAGATGGTGGCCGAACAGATCCTTCAGAAACTTGGGGCTTCAGCAGGCGACGAGGGGCGCGAGGAGCGCAAGGATCTCATTGCCCAGACACGGTCCCGCTGGCTGCAACAACTCTCCTCCATGGATCATGAGGATGACGATCCCGGCACGACATGGAATGAGCGTGCCCGTGACCGCGAGCCCGAGCGCATGAGCCCACGCATGGCCTGGCGCGCCATTCAGGCAGCGCTGCCGAAAGAGGCGATCATCTCGAGCGACATTGGAAACAACTGCGCCATCGGCAACGCCTATCCGTCGTTCGAAGAAGGCCGCAAGTACCTGGCGCCGGGCCTGTTCGGACCCTGCGGCTACGGTTTCCCGGCCATTCTTGGCGCCAAGATCGGCTGTCCGGACACTCCTGTGGTCGGTTTTGCCGGCGATGGCGCTTTCGGCATCTCCATGAACGAAATGACTGCCTGCGGCCGCGACGACTGGCCCGCCATAACCATGGTCATTTTCCGCAACTACCAGTGGGGCGCGGAAAAGCGCAACACGACGCTCTGGTACAACGACAATTTCGTTGGAACAGAGCTCGATCTCGATGTGGAATACGCCAAGATCGCCGAAGCCTGTGGGGTCAAGGGCGTGCAGGTCACCACCATGGACGAGCTGACCGAAGCCCTCAGAACAGCCGTCGAGGAGCAGATGAAAAACAACGTCACCACGTTCATCGAGTGCGTGCTCAATCAGGAACTGGGCGAGCCCTTCCGCCGCGACGCCATGAAAACACCGGTCGTGGTCGCCGGCATTGATCCAGCCGACATGCGTCCGCAGCAGATAGGCTGATCAACACCTCAAACAACAGCGCCGGTCTGCACCTAGATCACGATCGGCTTAGGTGGAATCGCATAAGCCGATAAAACGTGATCGTGTTTAACATTTGGAGCGGGATCGGACGGAAAACCGGTTTCCACTTTTCCTGACCCTGCTCCTGCGGGCCGGCGCCACTATCGCGCCCGACATCGCGGAAGGAACATCTCATGAGCGAAGCTGCCGTCGTATCCTTTGCCGACGAACCGATCAGCAAGGCCAAGCGCCGCCTCGCCGATCTGCCCGACCGGGTGGTGGAGGGCGACCCGCACCACCAGACCGAGATGCATTTCGAAAGCCCGGACGGCAAACTGATTGCCGGCACCTGGACCAGCACGCCTGGCAAATGGCACGCCTTCACCGAGCGTGACGAATTCTGTGTGATCCTGGCGGGCCATGTGCGCCTGGTCGATGAGGCCGGCAACGCCCAGACCTTCAAGACCGGCGATGCCTTCATGATTCCCAACGGCTTTCGCGGCTATTGGGAGGTGCTGGAAATCACCACCAAGCATTTCGTCATTCGCGACCACGCGGCCAGCTAGATCGATTCAATATGAACGTGAAGCGATCTAGAGCCGTGATCTGAACATACCGCAAACCGGTTCAGCCACCGCTGTTCACCAAGGTTACCCTTCGGTTCAGCGCGCGACCATCATCCGTATCGTTCGATGCAACCGGTTGACTCTCGCCGTGGCCGCGCACCTTCAGGCGATCTCCGTCGACCTGATACTTCTCGTTGAGCACGCGCATGACGCTGATCGCCCGGCGGTAGGACAGGTCCATGTTGTAGTCGTCACCGCCCGTACTGTCCGTGTGTCCCTCGATCAGAATGCTGCTCGATTGCAGTTGCTCGGACTTCAGGGCTTTTGCGATCTCAAACACCTGCGCCCGCGCGGCGCCCAGGATCCGGTCGGAGTCGACCTCGAAGTTGACCGTCAGGTCGACCTTCGCGTTCGGGCCGGTGGCAAGCGCCTTCTGGATCGCGGCGGCGGTGGTCAGTTCCGGCCGGGCGCTGTTTGTAGCCAGTTTCGGCCCGGTGTCATTTGAAGCGTGGCCGCCGGGGCAGGTGCGCGTGCCCTTCCACACGGTTCCGTCGGTTGTCGCATTGCTGAAGTCCGAGCCGAGGTTCTTGTGGCCGGTCAGGACGGCAAGGGACAGGTCCGCATTGGAAAAGTCTACGCCAACCAGCTTGGCGTTGATCAGACAGGCCTTCTGAAGCTCCGAATTCGAAAAATCGACGCCCTGCATCTTTGCGCCTTTGAAATTAGCGCCCACGAGTTTTGCGTTGGACAGATCGACGCCCACCAGGTTCGCGCCTTCAAAATTCGCTCCGTTCAGATTGGAATTGGAGAAATCGACACTGACGAGATTGCTGTTTGAGAAGTCCCGTCCGTTCAAATCGGAGTTCGACAAATCGCTGTGTTGCAGCGACTGCCCGGAATACTGACCGGTTGTGTCGGTGGGTTCGCCGCCGTTGTCACTGGTTTGATTATTGTTATCGATCTCCACCGGGCCGACTTTGACCCCATCGGGGGATATTTTGATCAGGCCGTCTCCGATATTGACCTCTCCGGCCGTGGCATATGTCACCGCGCATATCAATCCGATCGCCGCAAATCCGTGTGTCTTAATCCAGTTCACTGGAACCTCCCTTTACCTCAGAGCAAGTCCCCAACCGAGTGTCTGTTGCCGCAAGTTTGGCTCATAATCATATGTTTGTGTCCGGGGTATGGTTCAGGGATGACGCGGCGTGCAGGCTTGGCCTTGCCAGGACCACCGTGTCGTCCGATTTCGCGCTGGATGGAAACGCATATCAGCAATCGTCGTGGGGATGCGCTGCCAAATGCTGGCTGGCGGTTGACTTGGCTATCTGCCAAGTCTTCACTTCGCCGAATGGGAGAGCGCCGACATGAAAACCGCCGCCTGCACGAAACTGGGAATTGAGATCCCGATCATACAGGCACCCATGGAAGGTGCTGTTGGTCCTGAGCTGGCGGCGGCCGTCAGCAATGCCGGCGGCCTCGGGATGCTGGCCCCCTGGGCATCGGACACCGAGACGCTGCGCGCCCAGGTGCGCGAAACCCGCGACCTGACCGGCAAACCGTTTGCGGTCAACCTGAACCCGGAGTTCCCGCAGGAAGAGCTCCTTCAAGCGTGCCTTGAGGAAGGCGTCACCGTCATCTCCTTTTTCTGGCAGGACCCGTCCGGCCTCGTGGAGCGGGCAAAGGCCGGTGGAGCAACCGTGATGCACACGGTGGCGAACGCCCGCGACGCGAAAGCCGCTGTTGAATGCGGCGTGGATCTGATTGTCGCTCAAGGGTGGGAGGCCGGCGGCCACGTAAGAGGCACGGTTGCGACCATGCCTCTGGTCCCGGCGGTGGTTGACGCGGTCGCGCCCGTTCCGGTCGTTGCCGCCGGCGGCATCGCCGATGGACGCGGGCTTGCCGCCGCCCTTTCGCTCGGTGCGTCGGCGGCCTGGATCGGAACCCGTTTTCTCGCAAGCGAAGAGGCGCACCCCCATCCGGACTATCTGGATAAGATCTTCGCGGCGAGCGAGAACGACACAATCCACCTGGACGACCTCTATCACATCAGCTGGCCCGACGCGCCGCACCGGGTGCTGCGCAATCCGACGGTCGCTGCCTGGGAGGACGCCGGAAGGCCTGCGATCGGAGACCGTCCTGGTGAAGGCGAAGTGGTCGCCACCTCAAGACTGCATGGCCCGGTATTGCGCTATGGGTCCGACACTCCGGGCGCGGACATGGACGGCGACATAGCGGCCATGGCACTATATGCAGGCCAAAGCGCCGGGCTTGTCGACAAGCGGCAACCGGCGGGAGAGATTGTCAGGGAAATTGCCGATCAGGCGCGACAGGTGCTGCAGAGCCTGGTCTGAGAACCGAACGTGCCCTTTCGATCACCGCGCGCACCCCATCCGTCATCGACAGATCGTCGAGATTTTCAGGCGTGCGCCAGGCGACATCGGCGGCGTCATCGAGGGGCTGGGCGACGCCTGCGGTCCAGTTGCCGGTGAAGACCGCGACAACATAGTGGCTTGCGACGCTGCCGTTATCATCGGTTCTGATGAAATTCAAACAGTCCACCAGATGGGCGAGTTCAGCTTCAACCGAGGTCTCTTCGCGCAGCTCGCGTGTCGCGGCCTGCTGCAGGGTTTCGCCCAGTTCCACATGGCCGCCGGGCAGGCTCCAGAGCCCGAGGTTCGGGGCCTTGCCGCGCTTGGCGAGCAGCACATGCCCGTCCTTCCAGACGCAGGCGCTGGCGCCGAGTATGGGCCGGTTGTTGTCCATGGGGGAGTGTTGTCGAGGCGGCGCGGGCGCGCAAGCGTCAATCGCCGAACAGGCTGTCGATGGTCTGCTGCGCGTCTTCCAGGCTTTCCGTCTCGAGCCCGCCATGCACCGGGACATGGCCGTCGGTGCCGTGGATGATGGCGCTGAGCCGGTCGATATAGCCACGTGTGTCGGCGGCCAGCTCCGAGCTGGTCATCTTGAATGCCTCCGCGCCAATGGTTTCCAGCATGGTCAGGCACTGCTCAATTCCGGCCAGCAGGCGGTCGTTGAGTTCGGCAACCGTCGCGTCGAAGCGCGATCGGATGTCTTCGGGGCACTGTTCGTAGGCTTCGACGGCAAGGTCCTTGTCCGCCAGATTGGAGCGGGCGAAGTGGTCCTGATAGCTCATCGGCTGCCAGGCGGCGGCCTCCGCGAAGCAGTCGGGCATGTCGGCCGCCAGATCGAGAAGCATGATGATTTCGTTGAAATGATTGAGATAATCGGTGGCAAGCAGGCTTTCCGGGTTGACGTTCGAGCCCCGCAGCCGGATCTGCTCGCGCACGTGGTCGCGGCCGCGGGCGGACGGGCCGTCGCGGCGGACTTCAGACGCAGCTGTCCCCTGAGCTTGCATAGCAGTTAATCTCGCTGGCCACTCGGCTCCAAGTCGTACGCAATCATACTTGCGTGCAAACGGTTTCCAAACGGTTAGCGCGGGTCGGCCCGACTCTGCCGGCGGGTCGGTGCAAATTGGACTTCAGACCCTAATCATCAAGTCTTCGCGCCATAAGAATGCGCGGCTCGACCTCGTAGTCCAGGGCCTCGTAGAAGCCCCGGATCCTGGCGTTGTCGTCACGGATCACCAGGTTGAGTTTCCAGACGCTGCGCGATTTCAGCCAGGCTTCGGCGGCCGCCATGGTCTGGCGTCCAAAATTGTGGCCCTGGCGGTCGGGATCGCACGAGACGTAGTAGACGACACCGCGATGGCCGTCATGACCGACCATGACACTGGCGACGATCTCATCGCCCAGGCGCCCCACCAGAACGTCCGATGCCGGTCCTTCGCGTGCGAAAGCGATATCGCGGTACGGGTCGTTATGCGGGCGCGTCAGGCCGCATTTACGCCACAGGGCGACGACCTCTTCGATGTCGCCATCCGCTATGGGCCTGAAGCCGAGCTCGTCCCCGTCGCTCACTCGGCCGCCTGCACCGTCGGCAGCTCATAGTCCTTGAACGTCTCGCGCAACGTGAGCTTTGAGATCTTGCCGGTGGCGGTGTGGGGGATTTCGTCGATGAAAGCGACATCGTCCGGCATCCACCACTTGGCGATCTTGCCGGTCATGAATTCGATGATGTCTTCCTTCGACGGCGAGGTGCCTTCTTTCAGGACGCAGATCAGGAGCGGGCGCTCGTCCCACTTCGGATGGGCGATGCCGATGACAGCGGCCTCCGCCACGTCCGGGTGGGCGACAGCCAGATTTTCCAGGTCGATCGATGAGATCCACTCGCCGCCGGACTTGATCACGTCCTTGGAGCGGTCGGTGATGTTCATGTAGCCATATTCGTCGAGGGTCGAGACATCGCCGGTGTCGAAGAAACCATCCTCGTCGAGGATCTCGCCGCCCTCGTTCTTGAAGTAGGCCCGCGCAACGGCAGGCCCGCGCACCTTGAGATTGCCGAAGGCGACCCCGTCACGCGGCAGTTCGTTGCCGTCGTCGCCGGTGATCTTCATTTCAACAGAGTAGGGCGGACGGCCCTGCTTCTTCTTGATCTCCCAAAGCTCGTCTTCCGAGAGGTGGTCGAGGCCGCCCTTGAACGTGCACAGCGTGCCAAGCGGGCTCATCTCGGTCATGCCCCAGGCATGGATCACGTCTGTGCCGTAGTTCTTCTCGAACGCCTCGATCATCGCCGGCGGGCAGGCCGACCCGCCGATCACCACCCGCTCCAGATGGGGCAGGGGCGCCTTGGTCTCTTCGAGATGCTGCAGAAGCATGAGCCATATGGTGGGGACGGCGGCGGTGAGGGTCACCTTTTCCGTCTCCAGCAATTCATAGATACTGGCGCCGTCCATCAGCGGGCCGGGCATCACCATCTTGGCGCCGCACATGGGCGAGGAATAGACGAAGGACCAGGCATTTGCATGGAACATCGGCACCACCGGCATGATGGCATCCGTGCTCTTGAGCGCAACCGCATCGCCGGCGCAACTCGAAAGTGCGTGCAGCACGTTCGAGCGGTGCGAATAGACCACGCCCTTCGGATTGCCCGTCGTGCCCGACGTGTAGCACATGCCGCAGGCGGTGTTCTCGTCGAGCCTGGGCCATGCAAATTCGGGATCGCCGTCGGCGATCAGCGTTTCGTAGCAGGTCGCGTTGCGAAGGCTCGTGTCCGGCATATGGTCTTCGTCGGTCATGATGACGAAGGTCTCGATGGTCGGCAGCTTGTCCTGAATCGCCTCGAGGATCGGCACGAAGGTGAGATCGAGGAAGAAGGCCTTGTCCTCGGCGTGATTGATGATGTAGTCGAGCTGTTCGGCGAACAGGCGCGGGTTGAGCGTATGGGCGATGGCGCCGACGCCCATCAGGCCGTACCACACTTCCATGTGCCGGTAGCCGTTCCAGGCCATGGTACCGATCACGTCGCCGTGCTTGATGCCGAGTTTCTCGACCACGCTTGCGAGCTGTTTGGAGCGCGCGTTGAGGTCTTTATAGGTGTACCGGTGGATCGGCCCTTCGACCGTGCGCGAGACGATTTCGCGGTCACCGTGATACGTGCTGGCGTGATCGAGTACGGTGTGGACCAGCAGCGGCCAATCCTGCATCAAGCCTTCCATGATGTTTCCCTCACCTTGAATTTTCCGTCGAAAACGGCGAACGTCTTTTTGCTGTTGCGCCGATTTTTGTTCGGACGAGTTTACTCCGGCGCTCATCGGCCCACAATGGCCGCCGCGCCGTGCGGTTAAAATCAAGAGGCTTAAACCGTGTCAGACCTTGCATTTCAACCCCTATCCGCGCTGGCGGGCAAAATCGCGGGCCGTGAGGTCGGCGCGGTCGAACTGCTCGACCATTACGCGGCGCGTCTGGCGGCCCATAACGGGTCTTTGAACGCGGTGGTGACGATGGACCTGGAGCGTGCCCGCGAGGACGCGGTTGCGGCCGACGCGGCCCGCGCGTCCGGCGCGGACCTGGGACCTCTTCACGGGGTGCCGATGTCGGTCAAGGACGCCTATGAAGTCCGCGGCTTGGTCTCCACCGGCGGGATCCCTCAGCTGCGCGACTATGTGCCCGAGCAAGATGCAGCCGCCGTCGCCAGGCTCCGCGCCGCCGGCGCGGTTATCATCGGCAAGACCAATGTTCCCGCCTTCTCGGGCGACTGGCAGAGCTACAATCAGATCTACGGGCGCACGTCGAACCCCTGGAACACAGGCCACACACCGGGCGGATCGTCGGGCGGCGCGGCGGCTGCCATCGCAGCCGGGCTCGTCGGCGGCGACATCGGCAGCGATATCGGCGGCTCGATCCGCCTGCCGGCCCATTTCTGCGGCCTGTTCGGCCACAAGCCGAGTTTCGGTGTCGTTCCGATGCGCGGGCACATACCGGGGGCGCCCCGGGCCTACAGCGAGGTTGATCTGGCCGTCGGCGGTCCGCTCGGCCGCAGCGCCAGCGATCTTGAGCTTCTGTTGAACGTCCTGGCGGGCGCCGCAGGCGACGCAGCCCATCCGCACCCGCCACTGCGTGAAGCGCGTTTCGAGAGTGTCAAGGACCTGCGCATCGCCGTCTGGTGCGAAGAGCCGGACGCCAGCATCGACGACAGTGTTGCGGATGCCGTGCGTGAGGCGGCCGAGGCCCTCGATGACGCAGGCGCAAGGGCCGACTGGTCGGCTCGGCCCGACTTCACCTTCAAGGAGTGCTTCCGCGACTATGTGCTGATCCTTGCCGCGATCATCTCCCCGGACTTCCCACCGAAGGTCCTTGAGTCCATGGCAGCCCATGCGGCAGAGGTGTCGGACGACGACATGAGCCATCTGGCATTGCAGGCGCGCGGCGCGGTGCTGACCTATGCCCAGATGATGTTCATCGAAGCGCGCCGCCGCCGCATCAAGGACGCCTGGGCCGCTTTCTTCCAGGAGTTCGACCTGGTGCTCTGCCCGCCGGCGCCGGTGCCGGCGATCAAACATGATACCGATGCGAGCCCGGTCGACCGGACCATCACCGTGAACGGCGATGCAAAACCCTATTTCGACCTGATGCACTGGGCCGCGCTCGCCACCTTCGCCCATCTGCCGGCGAGTGTCGCACCTGTCAGGCGCACCGATGGCGGTCTACCGGTGGGCGTGCAGATCATTGGCCCCTATCTCGAAGACGCCACGACCATAAAGGTTGCAGGGATCCTGGAAGACATACTGGGCGGTTTCACGCCGCCGCCGGACTTCACCTGACGAACGACACACCGGGAGAACACGACGTGAGCCAACCTCGATGTGCAGTGGTGACCGGCGGCGCAAGCGGCATCGGACGCGCCACGGTCGAACGCCTGCTCGGCGCCGGCTGGGCGGTCGTCATCGCCGACGTCAACGCGGACACCGGCGCCGCCGTCCTCAAAGCTTTCGGCACGGATGCGCCGGTGGATTTCATCCGCACCGATGTGGGCAGCGAAGGCGACATCGCCGCGGCGGTTGCCAGAGCCACCGAACGCTTCGGCCGTCTCGACTGCATGATCAACAATGCCGGCATCGGCGGCGCCTTCGGCCCGGTCACCGATATCGAG
>JAJFHL010000028.1 GCA_021775615.1 Hyphomicrobiales bacterium | reverse complement strand
CCCGCTCTAGATCACGATCGACTTAGGTGGAACCACCTCTGTCGATAAACGTGATCGATTCTTACATTTTAGAGCGGGATCGGACGGAAAACCGGTATCCACTTTTCCTGATCCCGCTCTAGATCACGATCGACTTAGGTGGAACCACCTCTGTCGATAAACGTGATCGATTCTT
This sequence comes from Hyphomicrobiales bacterium, assembly GCA_021775615.1. Taxonomy (GTDB): domain Bacteria; phylum Pseudomonadota; class Alphaproteobacteria; order Rhizobiales; family JAJFHB01; genus JAJFHM01. The sequence continues at coordinate 5,319 of JAJFHL010000028.1, read as the reverse complement.
ACATTTTAGAGCGGGATCGGACGGAAAACCGGTATCCACTTTTCCTGATCCCGCTCAAAGCCGGACCGGGGCTCCGTGCCCGGACCGCTATATCGCAATGCATCCGCACGGCCTGATCAGGCCAGGAAGCCTTGCGACCCTGCGGTGTTTCATGCAATATCCTCCCAAATCAGATCAATTCTCGTAAGAAATGCATAATTATGCAGGATTTTGGTGAGGCGTTTGCGCTTGCATTCGGCCTCGTGTTTTCAGCCGATGCGGATCTCGTGGAGATTATCGGGCTCTCCCTCAAGGTCAGCCTGACCGCGGTGGCGATCTCCTGCGCTCTCGGCCTGCCGCTTGGAGCCGCATTGGCGATCAGCCGGTTTCGCGGTCGCGGTGTCGTTCTGGTCGTGGTCAACGCGCTGATGGGGCTTCCTCCGGTCGTGGTCGGACTGATGGTCTATCTGGCGCTCTCCAACGCGGGACCGTTCGGCTGGCTGCAGTTGTTGTACTCGCCCACCGCAATGATCATTGCGCAGACAGTCCTGATCACGCCCATCGTGGCGGCGCTGTCGACACAGGTGATTTCCGATCTGCATGCGGAGTACGCGGAGCAGTTCCGCTCACTGCGTGTATCTGCACGCAGTGCGATTGCAGCGCTCCTGTGGGACGCCCGCTACAGCCTCCTGACCGTCGCGCTTGCCGGCTTCGGACGCGCCGTGGCGGAGGTTGGCGCGGTGATCATCGTCGGCGGCAACATCAATCACCTCACCCGGGTCATGACCACGGCGATTGCGCTGGAAACATCCAAGGGGGACCTTGCCCTGGCGCTCGCTCTTGGGATCGTCCTGATGGCAATTGCGCTGGTGGTCAATGCCGGCGTCATGACCATGCGTCTCACCGCGGTGCGCTATGCCTATGCTTGAGAGGATTATGCCTGAGACGGTGGCAAAGCGGACGGCCAAAACAGCCAACGACACCCCGAATGCGAGCGGCATGTTGCCGGCCCGCACACGCGGTCTGGTGCTGGAAGTGGACGGTGAGCGCCTGATCGATGTTCCCGACCTGACCCTGAGCGCGGGATCGCTCACCGTGGTCATGGGCCCGAACGGCGCCGGCAAGAGCCTGCTCCTGCGCCTGCTTCACGGCATTATCGAGCCGACCGCGGGCAAAATCGAATGGGCCGGCGGACCGTTGTCGGAAGCGGTGCGGCTGCGTCAGGCCATGGTGTTCCAGAAACCGGTTCTGCTGCGCCGGTCGGTTGCCGCCAATCTCGATTTTGTGCTCGGCCTGCGCGGGGCCGCCAGCGAAACGCGCCGCACGGACCTGCTTGATCAGGTCGGCCTCTTGAGCAAGGCCAGCCAGCCGGCACGGCTGCTGTCCGGCGGCGAACAGCAGCGGCTTGCCCTGGCGCGAGCCCTCGCCACGGATCCCCAGGTCCTGTTTCTCGATGAGCCGACCGCCAGTCTCGACCCGGCTTCGGTTCTGATGATCGAGGAAATCGTCCGGTCGGTTCAGGACCGCGACACCAAGGTTGTTTTCGTGACCCATGATGTCGGCCAGGCGAGACGGCTCGCCGACGAGGTCGTGTTCATTCACCGCGGCCGCGTGCTCGAGCACGCCAAGGCCTCCGCGTTTTTCGCCAATCCGGCCTCGCACGAGGCGGCGGAGTATCTGGCCGGGCGCATCGTTCTGTAACGTGATCGGTTTTGTAGCGAGAAAGGTACATGTCATGTCAAAAAGGCTGATGCTCGGCATCGCAGCCCTGCTTGTCGCTCTTCTGGGCGTGCAACTCCCCGCAAGTGCCGGCGACAGGTCCATTATCCTCCAGTCGACCACCTCGACGGCGAATTCGGGGCTCTACGACCATGTCCTGCCGGCCTTCACCGCGAAGACCGGCATCACCGTTCATGTGGTTGCGGTCGGCACCGGGCAGGCGATGAAGAACGCCAGGAACGGCGATGGCGACGTGCTTCTGGTGCACGCCAAGCCGGTGGAAGAAAAATTCGTCGCCGACGGGTTCGGCGTCAAACGGTTCGATGTCATGTACAACGATTTCATCATTGTCGGACCCAGCGCCGATCCTGCCAAGGTGAACGGCCTGCGCGACGGCCCGGCTGCCCTGAAGATGATTGCCGATGCGAAAGCGAACTTCGCCTCGCGCGGCGACAGTTCCGGCACCCACAAGAAGGAAATCCGCCTGTGGAAGGCCGCCGGCGTCGACCCTGCCGGCGCCAGCGGCACATGGTACCGCGAGACCGGTTCCGGCATGGGCGCCACCCTCAATGTCGCCGTCGGCATGGGCGCCTATGCACTGACCGACCGGGGCACGTGGATCAGTTTCAAGAACAAGGGCGGGCTCGCCATTCAGGTTGAAGGCGACGACCAGCTGTTCAACCAGTATGGCGTCATCCTGGTCAATCCGGAGAAACACCCCAACGTTAAGGCGGAGTGGGGACAGTCGTTCATCGACTGGCTTGTGAGCCCGGAGGGGCAGAAGTCCATCGCCGATTACAAACTTGGCGGCCAGCAACTGTTCTTCCCGAATGCAGGCGACGGACAGAGCTGAACGGCCCGTGGTTCCGATGCCTTTCGGGAACCGGCCGTGATCTATCGGGGCTTGCGGGCAGCGTAGCGGACGATGTTGCCTGTGCCCTGATGGCGCACGCCCTCATCGAGAAGGACCCGTCCCTCGAGTGCTTCGATCACCTGTAATCCAGATGTGGCGCGTTCGATCTCGGGCAGATCGTAGAGGACGGAAGCGTCCTTGGGACCGAATTCACCGAAACCGGCGGGTGTGCGGGCGAAAGCTTCGACCACCAGCCAACCGCCGGGTTCGAGCACGTCGACCGACAGGCGCAGGGCACGCGCCCTGATTTCCGGCTCGGACTGAAGGTAGATCAGGAACACCGACTGCCAGCTTCGGCCATCAGATTCCCAATCGGCAATGTCCGCGGTGATCCGCTCGGCGCTTACACCATTGGCCCGGTCCCTGGCCTGCGCCCGTTGCGACGCGATGGCGGAGCTGTCGATGCCGGTCACGCTCAGTCCCCGCCCGGCAAGCCAGGCGCCGTTGCGTCCATCGCCGTCGGCGAGGCACAGGGCTGAGGTGGCGGAGAAGTCGGCGCGGGTCGCGACCCGCCGCACATACTCGTTGGGCGCATCGCCGAAGGGCGCCTCCTGCGCGGCATACTTGGCGTCCCAGTCAGGCATTGAAGTGAACGCGTCCGAAACCCGTCACATCATAGCCGCGCATGGCGCCTGCCTTGTCGGCGAATTCGGCGCCACGGCAGAACTCCAGAAAGGTCTGCATCGGCGCATCGAACCAGGCATGCCGGTCAACCAGCAGATCGAAGCGCTCGTCAACCAGCGGAACAAAGTGCAGGCGATACTGATCGGCCAGGGCCGCGAGGCCGAAGGCGGCATCGACCGTTCCTTGCGAAACCGCAAGCGCCGCGTCGATGTCGCTGCGCGCCGCGGCGGTCATGATGACGTCGGCCGGCCCAAGGCCCTCCTCGGCCATCAGGTGTTCCAAAAGATGCTGGCTGCCGGCTTCGGCCTGCCGCGGAACGACCTGCCGGCCCTTGAGGTCGGAGATGCCGGTCATCTTGCCGCGGTCATCGGCGCGCAGGATCAGTCCGCGCTGGCGCTCCGCCCATTCCACCAGAACGACGTCGTTGCGTGCGAAGCGGTCGGCGACCGCGGACACGTTCCAAGTACCGGTGTCCACATCGAAGAGATGCAGGCCGGTGGCCACGCCTTCGCGGGCCGCGAAACGGTCCAGCCCGTCCATGCTGCCGTCAAAAAAGGTGGCAAGTCCGCAGCGCGCCTCGCGCAGGGCCCAGTCGAGCAGCGGATCATGGCTGCCCAGGACGACATTGGGTTGCGGCGCCATATGCCCGGGGGCGAAGCCGGTGCTGCTCGAGGCCAGCCACGCGTCCACCGCGCGGCGCGGAAACAGGAGCTTCCCCATGGCCCGCGAGCACGGCACCTCGCCCGCAGCAGCGAGGTCATAGACCTTACGCTCCTTGATGCGCAGGAGGTCGGCCAGCTCTTTGGTGGTGAGATATTCGCTCATAGACGTTGACGCAGACTGTCGCAGAGGCCCGCGTCTCTTTCAAGCCATCAACGCGGGCAGGCGCATCACGAAACCATCGCGTCACGCGGTGCGATGCCGCCACGGCGGTCAAGATTGATCGATTTGACGATGACGAAAACCTCACGGCCCGGCGCGATGTCGAGCCGTTTGCGCGAACGGTGCGTGATGCGGGCAAGCAGCAGCGTGGCGCCGCAGGCGACCTGCACATCGACATAGGTGCCGGCGTCGTGGCGCACCTCGGTGACGGTTCCGCGCAGGATGTTGTTGGTGCTGATGGCCTCCGGCGCGGCAAGCGCCAGGACCACATCCCGGGCGCGAACCCGGAACCGGACCCGGGTGCCCTGGGCCGCGTCGATCCGGGGCAGCCACAGGCGCCCGCCGTCGAATTCGACCTCGCTCAAATGGTCCTCTTCATCGTGTTGCAGGATCTCGGCTTCAACCACCGCACCGGCTTCGAACCGGCCGGTGAGCGGGAAAAGATCGAGACGCGACATGATGTCGGTGACTTCACCCTGGGCCGCGACGGAACCCTTGTTGAGCACCACAATGCGGTCTGCAAGGCGGGTCACCTCGTCGATCGAATGGCTGACATAGACAATCGGTATGTCGGAGGCAGCCCCAAGCCGCTCCAGATAGGGCAGAACCTCGTTCTTGCGCGGCGCATCGAGGGAAGCAAGCGGTTCGTCCAGCAACAGCATGCGCGGTCCTGCAAGCAGGGCGCGGGCGATGGCGACACGCTGACGCTCGCCGCCTGAAAGATTGGCCGGATAACGCGTCAGAAGCGGTCCGATTTCGAGCATGCCGACAATATCGTCGATCATGCTTTGGGCCGGTTTTTCCCGGGTCCGTCGGGCGCCGAACAATATGTTGGCGAGAACACGCTTGTGCGGAAACAGGCGCGCGTCCTGAAACACATAGCCAAGCCGGCGCTTGTGGGTCGGCACCGTGAGGCCCGTGGCCGCATCGAAAAGCGTCTCGCCGGCGAGCGCGATACGGCCGCTCTCAGGCCGCATCAGTCCGGCGATTGCGTTGACGGTGGCGGTCTTGCCGGAGCCTGACGGCCCGAACAGGGCGGTGACGCCGCGCGCTTCGACACTGAAGTCGATGTCGAGCGAGAAATCGCCGAGGCGGTGGGCGTAGCGGACATCAAGCGTCATTGCCGGGTCCACCGCTTCATGCGCCGCGCCGCCACTTCGGAAAGCACCAGACCACCAAGCGCCAGGGCGATCGCAAGCACG
>JAJFHL010000270.1 GCA_021775615.1 Hyphomicrobiales bacterium | reverse complement strand
AAATAGGCTGAACGCACCTGGGAAACATCGACCTGGATCGCGGCGACCTGATCGCCGTCAGACGAGACACCGTCCCGCACCACAGCGGACACGTTCACCGGGCCCTTGCTCACATCGCCCATCAACTGCGCGTTCGCAAATGTATTGGCAATGGCATTGACCTGGCTGATATCGGCATTCGCCATATAGAATTCGCGCGCCGCGGCAATGGCGGTCGCGTCTGCAATGCCCTGCAATTTGGCCTGCTGCTGCGTCCACGCGGTATAATCCACTGCGATGCCGATTGCCGAAAGCATAACCGGCACGGCCAGTGCAAAAATGACCGCAAACTGTCCCCGATTATCTTTCCAGAATTTCAAACGCACGAGAAAACCTCTAGTCTAAGGAAGGAATTCCTTTCCAACCTTGATCAATATTAACTTGAAAGTACGAAATTTCCTTTGACGGAACTGGTAACCGCAACCTTAAGGTTTGGCCCGCCACATCCAGCCGGCAGCGCTGTCGTCACACGGCAACGAGTGACGGTTCGTCACGCCGGCTTTCCGCCATAACCCGGAAGTCCGGAAGTATCAGGCTGGCCCTGGTGCCCTCGCCCAAGGTCGAGCGCAGCACGAGCTTGCCGCCGTGCAGTTCGATCAGGGTGCGCACGAGGGTAAGCCCCAGGCCGATTCCCTCCGCCGAGCGGCGGAACGACATGTCGGACTGCACGAACGGTTCAAAACAGTCGGCGATCTGTTCCCCCGTCATGCCCGGCCCGCGGTCGGCAACGGATATCTCCAGGCCGCCATCAACCATCCCGGCGATATCGACCTGAATTGTAGCGCCCTCCGGAGAAAACTTGACCGCATTGTCCAACAGCGCCGTCAAACAGCGGCCAAGCAGCTGGATATCGCAGCGAATCCGCGGGTCTGCGGCATCCTCGGGCAACTCAATCGTCACACCATGCAATCGCACCACCGGATCGATCTCGATCATCACTTCGTGCAAAAGCCCGGACACCGGGTATTCGCCCTGCTCAAGTTCGATTTCCCCGGCAAGGCCGCGGGACAGCAGGATGACCTCGGTGATCTTGCCGTACAGAGACCGTCCGGCGCCGACGATCTCCTCCACATAATCCATGTAGGCGGGGCTGCCCAGGGGACCGTCGGTTTCCTTCTGCAGCACTTCGGCAAAGCCGATGATGTGGGTCAACGGCGTACGCAATTCGTGATTGATCACCGACATGAAGCTGTTCTTGAGCCGCACCGAACGCTCTGCCTGATTCTTGGCATCGCGCAGCTCATGCTCGACGGTGCTGGCGCGCCACACATACCGCACCTGGCGCAGCAACGACCGCCAGACCAGCGGTTTGGAGACGAACGAATTTGCGCCCACATTAAAGGCCCTGTCGACAGCTTCATCGTCCTGCAGCGATGTTATGACGATAACGGGCAGGTGGCGCATCAGATCGTCGCTGCGCATGCGTTCGATCAGGGTAAACCCGTCGACCACCGGCATCTCAAGATCGACCAGTGCCAGATCGAACGAAGCGGACGTGAGGTACTGCCATCCTTCGGCGCCGTCTGCGGCGGCAACGACGCTGTGGCCGTCGGCGGCAAGCTTTGCCGTCGCGATTTCCCGCACAAGCGGGTCGTCATCCACCACGAGGATGCGCGCCGATGGGTTTTCACCCCTGTCGCCTTCATCAGACATGTGTTGCCGTCCCTGGCAATGTTGATCCGTAACAGGACTTTCGAAAAACCGTTAGCATACGTCTGGTTAAGGCCGAGTATACCGACAATCGGTTGACACCCCGGCACCAACAGCCGGCGAACCAGCGGCAAGGTATCCGTTCGCCCGCGAAGTCCGGGAAGCACTGTGTTAACCCGCATACCGTAACTTTGCCGGAGAGGAACCCGCACCGCATCTCGCACGGCGGACCCTCTGGACAACCGGGTGAACATGAGCGGATCGGGCACATCCATAAAGCGCAAGCTCAGCCTCATCGTCGTCTGTGCGGTGCTGCTGGCGATCGCCATCGCCACCGGTGCCTCCGCGTGGCGCGAGGCGCAACGCTTTGCGGTCGCCAAACGGGCTGAACTGACCGGCACGGCGAACGTGTTCGCGTCCGCCGTGGCCGACGACCTCGCCGTCAACCAGCGCCAGCAGGCCTATCAGAAGCTGCGCGCCATCGCGCGCATTCCCGGGATCAAGTTCGCCCGCGTCGAGGACGCCTCCGGCCGCCGCTTCGCCGAGATCGGCGCCAGCGTCGTGCTCGAAACCGGTGACGCGGACGACGGCGGACTGTTTTCCTTTCTTGGTTTCCTGCATCAGGACACCATCGAAGTCGGCGTCGAGATCATCAAGGGCGGCCGCATCATCGGCCGGCTCGAAATGGTCGCCGATTCAACGGAGCTGCGCGACCGGCTGCGCGAGAGCCTGATCAGCGCCGGACTGGCGGCGGTGATCGCCGCCCTGGTCGGCATCGCCATCGCCTGGCGCATGCAGCACCGCATCACCGCACCGATCCAGAACCTGACCCGGGCCATGGCCGAGGTGCGCGAGACGCAGGACTTCTCAAAGCAGGTCGAGCGCCACAGCGACGACGAGACCGGCATCATGGTCGATGCCTTCAACGATATGCTGGTGAACATCCGCGAACGCGACGACCGGCTCGCCGAACACCGCACGCACCTAGAATTCAAGGTCGAGGAACGCACCAGGGATCTGCGCACCGCCAAGGAGGCGGCCGAATCCGCCAATGTGGCCAAGTCCGAGTTCCTCGCCACCATGAG
>JAJFHL010000269.1 GCA_021775615.1 Hyphomicrobiales bacterium | reverse complement strand
TGCTCCATGCGTTCCGGCGACATGCCGGCATGGGTGGCGATGACCGTCGCCTGGCGGATCTTGATGGTCGGGTCCTCGGCGCTCGGATAATTGAGATAGACCTGCAGGCCGACACCGATGATGAGAGCCACGAGCATGATCGTGACTCTGGTATTGTTCAGAGCGAAGCGGGTGAGCATGGCGATGGGTCCCGGGTCAGTTCGCGTCGGCGAGAGGTTTGACCTTCTGGCCGTCGCGCAGGAAGCTGACGCCGGCCATGGCGATCACATCGCCGAGGTCCACGCCGTCGGTGACCTCGATCAGGTTGTCGCGCCCTTCTCCCGCCTTGATCGGCACACGGGCGACGGTTCCGGTGTCCGGGGAGTATTTGAAGACATAGGCGCCGTCGGGACTGCCGTCGGCGGCCGGCGCCACCGCAACGATGGGGATCAGATAGCCCCGCGTCGTGCCGCGCCCGGCAAACAGCATGGCCGCCGTGGCCGAGGTGCCCGGCAGGAGGTCGGCCGGGCCGTCGGTGATGGCGGCGCGCACGGTGACCGCATTGGCGGCGCCTGAAACGGTGCCGATCTCCGTGATCTCACCTTTGCATCCGCAACTCTCATCGGCACCGATCTGGACCGTCACGCTCTGGCCGATGGCAATACGTTTGATGTCCTGGTCGGGAACCGCGAATTCGAGCTCGAAGCTGTCGCCGGAATTGATTTCGAACAGGATCTGCCCGGCGGAGATCTCGGCGAAGGGCTCGACATCGCGCAGGGCAACCGTGCCATCGAACGGTGAGCGCAGCTTGGTCTTCTCCAGATCCCGTTCAAGCAGAGACAGTTTTGCCCGCGCGACTTCGACATCCCCCGCCGTGGTCGCGGCGGCGGCGGCCGCCTTGTCGAGCGCCGCCTTGGCGACAATGTTCTTGTCATAAAGAATGCGCTGGCGCTCAAGCTCCAGCGTCTTTTCTTCGTGCTTGGCGAGCGCCGCATCGAGCTGCGACTGCGCCGCCTCCACATCGAGCAGGAAGGGTTTGGGATCGAGGCTCGCCAGCACCTGTCCGCTGGTCACCCGGTTGCCCTGGCTGACCTCGACGGTCGCCACCGTTCCCGCCGCCGGAAAGCTCAGCGAGGTCTTGTCGGCGGCGACGATGCTGCCGGGAAAGATCCGCTCATTGCCGCCCGCCGCTTCGGTCACCGTAAAGGTCTTGATCGCGCGGATGCGTTCTGGAACCGCAACCTGCTCTTCCTCGCAGGCGACGAGGCCAAGGGACAGGAAGACCATCAAAAGCACGTAGGGACAAAACCCGCATCTGTTCACATCTTTCACGTTACAAACCGATCAGCGGTGAGCTGGATCGTTTGTGGTCATCTGAATTGCGACATCAAGACAGTGGTAGTTCATCATTGTCCCGCGCGAAAGGCGGGATTTTGATGGATGGCATAATGTTGACCTGTCACGAGGGGTGGCCGCACCGAAGCTCCGTCGGCGCCGATCGTCCGGGTGTTCATCGATTGGCTGTTCGATGCGCTTGAGGATGCAGATGCGCGCACCGAGCCGCAAAGCCAGGCACGGGCCGCTGTCAGGCGGCGGGCGGAGCGCGCGCGCCGGGACGCTTAGAACGCTTCGTCTTCAGACTTTATGGATGTGCAGACGCTAGCCCAGCAGCCAGCGCACCGCCGCCTGGGCGTAGCCGAAGACCGAGCCTTGGCCAAAGGTCTCGACCGCAACGACGGTCACGATGGAGACTATCGCCGCGGCGAGGCTCGCCTCGATCGCGGTGACGCCCGCTTCATGGGCGACGAACTTTTTGACCAAGCGCCGCATTCCGGCCCGTTCCCTTTACGCCTTTACAACTCCTCGACCCGCTCAAAGCATGTCGATCAAATGCGATATCAGAGGCATATCGGCGGGAGGCATCGGATAGTCGCGCAGCCGCACCGGCCTGACCCATTTCACCGCCTGGCCCTCGCGCGGGCCGACGATGCCGTTCCAGCGCCTGCAGACGTAAAGCGGCATCAACAGATGAAACCCGTCATAGGCGTGGCTCGCGAAGGTCAGCGGGGCAAGGCACGCGTTCGTCACGTCTATGCCCAATTCCTCCTTCAGTTCGCGAATGACGGTCGCTTCGGGGGTCTCGCCGGGCTCGACCTTGCCGCCGGGAAACTCCCACATCCCCGCCATGGACTTGCCCTCGGGGCGTTGCGCAATGAGCACCCGGCCGTCCGGGTCGACCAGCGCACAGGCGGCCACCAGAAGCAGCGTCATGTCACGAACTTCGCCATTTAAGTATTCTAAACAAAGGTTAACAGTTGCCTAGGATTTGGGTTGGGTCAGGTAGACTTAATGGTTCACCGGGCACTTTTTAGCGTTTGATCCGCACCGGCCCACTCCCCCGGCCCAACCACCCATGAATGGTACCCTTGTGGGTGGGTGGGCCGGGGGAGTGGGCCGGGGCGGAGTTTCACAGAAAACAACCCTAACTCCTGTAATCCGCGTTGATGGTGATGTAGCCGTGGGTGAGGTCGCAGGTCCACACGGTCGCCTTGCCGCGACCCACGCCGACATGCACCTTGATGTCTATTTCGCGGCCCTTCATGTGCGGAACGAGGGTCTTCTCGTCATAGCCCGGATCGATGGCGCCCTTGGCCGCCACCTGGACGCCGCCGATCGAAATCGCCAGCCTGTCGCGGTTTGCCGCCTCGCCGGACTTGCCGACCGCCATCACAATCCGCCCCCAGTTTGCGTCCTCGCCGGCGATCGCCGTCTTGACCAGGGGCGAGTTGGCGACGGCGAGGCCGATGCGCCGGGCCGCCGCGTCGTCCTCGGCCCCGGCGATCTCGATGGAAATGAATTTCTGCGCCCCTTCGCCGTCGCGCACCACCTGGTGGGCAAGGTCGAGGCACACCTTGTCGAAGGCGCGCACGAACCCCTTCAACTTCGGATCGCCGGCGCTTTTCACCTTCGACGTCGCCGCGGCCCCGGTCGCGAAGGCAAGCACCGTGTCGCTGGTCGAGGTGTCGCCGTCCACCGTGGTGGCATTGAAGCTACGCTCGACGCTTGAGGTGAGCAGGTCCTGCAGCACGTTCGCCGGCAGGCCCGCATCGGTGAACACGAAGCCGAGCATGGTCGCCATGTCGGGCGCGATCATGCCGGAGCCCTTGGCGATGCCGTTGATCGTCACCGGCACGCCGTCGATCCGCGCTGTGGCGGTGGCAAGCTTGGGGAACGTGTCGGTGGTCATGATGGCCCGCGCCGCCGGCTCCCAGGCGCCGGGCGTGAGAGTCGCCGTCATGGCCTTGAGCGCTGCGTTGATCGGCCCGCTTTCCAGCGGCTCGCCGATCACCCCGGTCGATGCCGGGAAGACCTCGCGCTGCCGGCATCCGAGGCGTTTCGCAACCGCGGCGGCGACCTCGCGCACGGTGCGGTCGCCCGCTTTTCCGGTGAACGCATTGGCATTGCCGGCATTGACCACGAGGGCCCGCGCGCACCCCTGGGCGAGATGTTTGCGGCACCAGTCGACCGGTGCGGAGGGCGCTTTCGAGCGGGTCAGGACACCGGCGACCGTGGTGCCTTCGTCAAACGCCGCCATGAGAAGGTCCGGCCGGCCGCGATACTTGGTGCCGGTTTCGGCAACGCTGAGCCGCACTCCGCCGACGGCTGGAAGGTCCGCCGGCGCCTGCGGCGCCAGGGGCGATGTCTCTGAGATCCCGGCCAACGTCCCCACCCCGCCGACTGTCTTCGCGCAAGCCTATTCCGCTTTGTCGTCTTCGGTGTTCTCAAGCTTCTTGAGGTCCGGATGCACAATTTCGATCTTGGCGTTCTTGCGCAGCGCGGTGACCATTTCCTGCACCTTGATGCGGGTCAGCATCAGCGTCAGCCCACCCTTGACCTTGTCGAACGGCTGCGCCTTGGTGGTCTTCTTTCCCTCAAGCTTAATAACATGCCAGCCGAATTTAGTTTCCACCGGTTTTGAGTATTCTCCTGTGTTCAGCTTGGCCGCGACTTCGACGAATTCGGGAAACATTTCGTCGGCCGCGAGCCACCCCAGATCGCCGCCGTCCTGGGCGTCCTTGTTGGGCGAGTTCTCGTTGGCCAGTTTGGCGAAATCCCCGCCGGACTGGAGCTGGGCGTGGACCTTCTTGGCGGTCGCCTCGTCGGAGACCAGGATGTGCCGCAGATGCACCTTTTCCTGATTGTCGACGGCGGCCGCCTGCTTGTCATATTCGGCCCGCACCGTTTGATCGGTGACCTGCGGCTGGATCTTGGAGGTGAAGAACGCATCGCGCGCCGCCTTGGCCTTGTAGTAGGTCATCAGGCGCTGATACTCGGGATCGCTCTCGATATCGCGCTTCACCGCCTCCTGCGCCAGCAGGTGCCGCTCGATGAGATACTGCACCAGAAACACGAAGCGGGCGTTGGCCGGCACATTGGTCAGCTGCTCGGTGATCGACTCGGCCGCAAGCCGGACCTCGGACACCCGGATATCATGGTCACCGACGCGGACCAGCACCGGGTCGTCTTTTTCCTGGGCAACCGTTGCGGGAACCATCAAGAGCGGCAACACCAGGGCAAAGGCGGCGGCTAGGATCCTGTTCTTAATCATTCTGTCTCACTTTTACGTTTGATGATTTGCGTTTGGTGATTTGCGTTTCATGAGTTTGCCACTCTTCGCCGTGGCTGGCGGTCTCATGCGCACGAAATCCGGCGACAATATGCAGATTCCATTAAATCTGCGCCACTATTCGCGATGCGTGCGGCGCGCTCAACGCACCTATTGCCGCATCCTTAACGCAAGCGCAAGGTCGCACATGCCGATAACCGACCTTACATTGACAACATTGGGGCCTAGCCTTATCTCTCCTTCACCTGACAACCATCCCGTTTCCTTCAAGCTACGGTGATTTGAAGACCGGCCCGGAACCCGCAATTTGCCACGGTATCGTTTCTGTGCAGCGCGCACCCGGCCGGAGCAGTAAAGGATTAGTGAAATGGTCAGCTTCGGCGCCTTCACCGCAAAGATCTTCGGCAGTTCGAACGACCGGCTGCTGAAAGCCTATTCCGCGCGGGTCGAGGCCATCAACGCCATGGAGCCGGAGCTCGAGGCCCTGAGCGACGACGAGCTGCGCGCCCGCACCGACGCCTTCCGCCAGCAGCTGAAAGACGGCGCCGAACTTGACGACCTTCTGGTGCCCGCCTTCGCCACCGTGCGCGAGGCGGCCAAACGCACCCTCGGCCAGCGCCATTTCGATGTCCAGCTGATCGGCGGCATGGTGCTGCACGAGGGCCGCATCGCGGAAATGAAGACCGGCGAGGGCAAGACCCTGGTGGCGACGCTCGCGGTCTATCTCAACGCGTTGACGGAACGCGGCGTCCACGTGGTGACGGTCAACGACTACCTCGCCCGCCGCGACGCCGGCTGGATGGGCGAGATCTACGCCTTTCTCGGCATGACCACGGGCTGCATCGTGCACGGCCTCGACGACGAGGAACGCGCCGAGCAATACGCCGCCGACATCACCTACGGCACCAACAACGAATACGGCTTCGACTACCTGCGCGACAACATGAAGTACCACCTCACCGACATGGTGCAGCGCGGCCATAATTTCGCGATCGTCGACGAGGTGGATTCGATCCTGGTCGACGAGGCCCGCACGCCGCTGATCATCTCCGGCGCCATGGACGACAAGTCGGATCTCTATGTCACCATCGACAAGTTCATACCCCAACTGGTCGACGCCGATATCGAGCTCGACGAGAAGCAGCGCACCGCGACCCTCACCGAAGAAGGCACCGACCATGTCGAGGCGCTCCTGCGCGAGGCCGACATGCTGCAGGGCGAGAGCCTCTACGACATCGAGAACGTCTCCATCGTCCACCACGTCAACCAGGGCATCAAGGCGCACAAGCTGTTCCAGCGCGACCGCGACTACATCGTCAAGGACGACCAGGTGATCATCATCGACGAGTTCACCGGCCGCATGATGGAGGGCCGGCGCTATTCCGAAGGCATGCACCAGGCGCTGGAGGCCAAGGAGGGCTGCTCGATCCAGCCGGAGAACCAGACGCTGGCCTCGGTCACCTTCCAGAACTATTTCCGGCTCTATGACAAGCTCGCCGGCATGACCGGCACCGCCTCGACGGAAGCCGAAGAGTTCATGGACATCTACAAGCTGGATGTCGCGGAAATCCCGACCAATGTGGACGTCTCCCGCGTTGACCATTCCGACGAGGTCTACCGCACCACCGGCGAGAAATACACAGCCATCATCGAACTGATCAAGGACTGCCGCGAGCGCGGCCAGCCGATCCTGGTCGGCACCGTCTCGATCGAGAAGTCGGAAATCCTCGCCGCCATGCTCAAGAAGGACAAGGTGCCGCACAACGTCCTCAACGCGCGCTACCACGAGCAGGAAGCCCAGATCATCGCCCAGGCCGGCGCCTTCGGCGCCAACACCATCGCCACCAACCTGGCCGGCCGCGGCACCGACATTCAGCTCGGCGGCAACGCCGACATGCGCATCGACAACGAGACCACCGAGATCGAGGACGAGGCCAAGCGCGAGGCCGCCATCGAAAAGATCCGCGCCGAGGTCGCCGAGCAGCGCGAGAAGGTGCTGACCGCCGGCGGGCTCTACGTGATCGGCACCGAGCGCCACGAGGCGCGCCGCATCGACAACCAGCTGCGCGGCCGCTCCGGCCGCCAGGGTGACCCGGGCACCTCGAAGTTCTTCCTGTCCCTCGAAGACGATCTCATGCGCATCTTCGGGTCCGAACGCATGGACACCATGCTGCAGAAGCTCGGCCTCGAAGAGGGCGAGGCGATCATCCATCCGTGGATCAACAAGGCGCTGGAAAAGGCGCAGAAGAAGGTCGAGGCGCGCAACTTCGACATCCGCAAGAACCTGCTCAAGTTCGACGACGTGATGAACGACCAGCGCAAGGTGATCTTCGAGCAGCGCATCGAGATCATGGCCGACGAGGACGTGTCGGAAGACGTCGCCGGCATGCGCGACCAGGTGATCGACGACATGGTCGCGACCCATATCCCCGAAAAGGCCTATGCCGAACAGTGGGATGCCGAAGGCCTGCAGCAGGCCGCCGTCGAACATCTCAATCTCGACCTGCCCATCACCGATTGGGCGGCCGAAGAGGGCATCGCCGAGGAGCAGATCCGCGAGCGGCTGATCAAGGCGGCCGACGAGATGGTCAGCGCCAAGACCGAACGCATCGGCCCCGACATCATGCGGCAGATCGAAAAGGCGATCCTGCTTCAGACCCTCGACCACCTGTGGCGCGACCATCTCCTCATGCTGGAGCACCTGCGCCAGGCCGTCGCCATGCGCGGCTATGGCCAGCGCGATCCGTTGAACGAATACAAGACGGAGGGCTTTGAGCTCTTCAACACCATGCTGTCAAAGCTGCGCGAGGCGGTCTGCGCCCAGCTCTCACGCGTCGAGCTGGCCGAAGAGGTGCCGACCGAACTCTTCGACGAAGACCTGCCCGAAATGGAAGCCATCCACACCGACCCCTTCACCGGCCGCAACGACATGGCGGAAGCGGAGTTCGCGTTCGCCGAGCCGGCGCTGGCGGACGCTCGGGGGCGGAAAGGCGAGGCGCCGGACCCGGCACGGCCGGAGACCTGGGGGAAGATTCAGCGCAACGCGGAGTGCCCGTGTGGGTCGGGGAAGAAGTATAAGCACTGCCATGGGCGGCTGGGGTAGAAGATCGACCGGTCATACCTAGTGAGTAGCGCCTTCCGTTTGAACGCAAGCCCGAAGCCGGATTACGGCGATAGCAACCAAAGTAGAACTGCGACCGTGTCACCGTAATTCCAATACTGTCACTA
>JAJFHL010000268.1 GCA_021775615.1 Hyphomicrobiales bacterium | reverse complement strand
TCATGGTCCTCGACGTGGACGTGATCGACCGCCTGCTGGCGGCGTATCAGCCCGCCCGCGGCTTCGACTCCTCCTTCCTCACCCAGGCGCTCACCGCACTGATCATCGCCGGCGGCAGCAGCGGCGTCCACAATGTGATGTTCGCGCTGGGATACCGCGACAGCCGCCGGGAACAGGAGGTTGATCCCAGCCCGCCGGTTGACAAAGCATGGGTCGCGGTCCGCGTCCGCCGGGAAAACTCCATCGGGCCGGTGCATGTGGAAATCACGGAAGACCCGAACGCCCCCGCGGACCTGCCGGCCATTGCCGGCACCTGCCTTGCCGCCCGGCCGGGGCTTTTGTCCCTGCTGCTGCGCAACACCAACCGGTTTCCGGCGAATGGCGGCCATGAAGTCCGCCCGGGCGTTGCCTACAACATTACGATCTCGGGGCGGGACCGCGATGACAAGAAGCTGGACAAGTCCGTAAGCGAGGGACCGGTCAAATTCACCGCCGGCGCCATTGTGGATTTCCAGGCCAGCCTCTAGCCGCATCAGCCGAACGGCGCCGGGACCGTCAGCCGTCAACCCGGCATGCCGTCACCAAATCCATCTGTTATACCGGAGCAAGCCCCGCTACCATGTTGTGAACGCCGCTGCGGCGGACTGCACAATTGGCGGGGTCATATGGTCTATCACGGTCTTGAGGCCTTGCCGTTCATCGGGGAGGCGGAAATCGAAGCGGCCCTCGAATGGCCGCCCCTCATCGACGTCATCGAAGAGGCGATGATCGCGTTTTCAGCCGGACGCGTGGCGCAGCCGGTTCGGCAGATGGTGCCGGTGCCCGGGGAGGACGCAATCATCGCCGCCATGCCGGCGGTCGGCGAGGCGATGGCGGTGAAGGTCGTCACGCTCTATCACTCCAACGCCGGCACCGACGTTCCGACACATCAGGCGGTGATCCTGATATTCAACAAGTCCAACGGCTCGCCGCTGGCCGTTCTGGACGGCCGCCTCATCACCGAGATGCGTACCGCCGCCGGGTCAGCCGCCGCAGCTCGAAAGCTGGCCGTGGAGAATCCCCAGGTGGTGACGATCTTGGGAAATGGGGTCCAGGCGCGGGCCCATGCCAAAGCACTGGCGCATGTCCGGTCTTACGACGAATTGCGCCTGTGGGCCCGAAACCCGCAACACGGACAAGCACTTTCAGAGGAAATCGGAGCTGTGTTCTGCCCGAGCGCCGAAGATGCCGTGCGCGATGCCGACATCATCGCCTGCACGACGTCGGCTACCGTGCCCGTGGTTGAAGGCGCCTGGCTGAAACCGGGCGCGTTCGTGACCTCGGTCGGTTGGAACACGGCGGACGGGCGCGAGCTTGACGATGCCGCCATGGCCAACACCGTGATCGTCGAATCCGCCGATGCCGCCCGCGATCAGGCCGGCGACATCCGGGGGTCGGGATGCGAAATCTTTGCCGAGATCGGAGAAATCTACGCAGGTTCCAAGGCCGTCCCGAACGGAGCGACGGTCATTTACGATTCCATCGGCATCGCCATCATGGACACCGCGGCCGCCAAGCTGGCCTACGACCTCGCCAGGCGCGGGTAGCCCGCACGGAGCCTCGTAAAAACCCGCCTTTCGGAGCTATCAGCGGAAATTCCGCTTGACCGGGAGAAAAGCATCTCCATAATCTATCTATCGATAGGTTGATAACTTTTTCGACTTCCTCCATCCCAACCCCGGAGAATCCAAGCATGAAAATCTATGACGTGGCCGCATTTCCGAATCCGGCGCGGGTCCGCATCGCCCTGGCCGAGAAGAACGCGACCGATCAGGTTGAATTCATCGATGTAGACGTGATGGGCGGCGAGCATCGCACCCCCGCCTTCCTGGCCAAGAACCCCGGTGCCGCCGTTCCCGTTCTCGAGTTGGACGACGGCACGACCATTTCGGAATGCACGGCGATCACCGAATATATCGACCACGCGTTCGAAGGCCCTTCCCTCAGTGGCAAAACAGCGAAGGAACGTGCCGTCATTCACATGATGCAACGCCGCGCAGAGGGAAACCTGCTGGACGCGGTCGCCGCCTATTTCCACAACGCCACTCCCGGGCTCGGTCCGGATCTGGAGACGTATCAGAACAGAGAATGGGGCGAAAAGCAGAAGGAAAGAGCCGTCGGCGGCATGCGCTACTTCGACGAAGTCCTCGGCAAGCAGCCCTACGTGGCGGGCAGCGAGTTCTCCATGGCCGACATCACCGCCTTCGCCGGACTGGCCTTCGCGGACTTCGCCAGGATCGAGATTCCCGAAGACTGCAACAACCTGCAGGCATGGCGTGAAAAGGTTGCCTCACGCCCAAGCGTCGCAGGATAACGGCGGAACTGTCTGTCGGGGTGCCGGCGCAGACGAAACCGTCGCACCGTGCCGGCATCCCGATGCAGGCGTCAGCCGTTGAAGCATCGGCGGAACTCAAGAAGCCTCCGGCCAGGCTATGCAGCAGGGTCGCGCCGCCCGACCGCATCACCGAGTGCAATGGGCTTCAACGGCGGCCGAGGCGCGAAAAAGGCGAACTCATCCAGGGCATTGCCGTATGTACGGTGCAGAAGGTCCGCCAGCACCGGCGCGCAGTAGCGCCCCTGGCACCGGCCCATGCCCAGCCGGGTACAGCGTTTCACTTCCCCGAGCGATTGAAAACCCGACTGCAGGCTTGCGGTGAGACCACCGAGCGTCACGTCTTCGCAGCGGCAAATGACGGTGTTGCTGTCGTCCGGAAGAGGGCTCGGCCCAGCGGGTGAAAACAATTGCCAGAGCGCGCCCTGAAACCGTCGCTGGCGCAACAGATCCGCGCGCGCGGCGATGCCTTCGTCCGCAAGCGCCGATGGTATTGAAAGACCGGCCGCGCGTGCCGCCGCAAGCCCGGCGAGGATGCCCTCCGCCTGCGCCGCCCGCGCTCCGCCCAGACCACAGCAGTCGCCCGCGGCGAACACGCCGTCAACGCTGGTGTGGCACTCATCATCACGCCTGGTGACCAGGTGCCTGCGGCCCGGATCATAGTCGTGGGTGCAGCCGAGCAGCCGCAGAAGTTCGTTGGACGGCATGAAACCGTAGCCCATCAGAACCGCATCCGCTTCGATGGTCCGCCCATGGCCGCCGGCATGGCCCGCCAGAGAGGCGGACAGCGCGCCATCCGTCTGCCATATGGCGGACAGGACATGACCGTAGTGAACGCGAACCTTCGCGTCCCTTAGCGTTCGGAGGTACCCTTGCCCCTGCCGCACCAGATCCGGCGCACTCCACATCATGCGGCACAATGCTCCGAGCGTGCCCAGCCCGGGACGCGGTGCAAGCTCGGCGACGCCGACCACCTGTGCTCCGGCCTCGACCAGTTCCGCAGCAACCTGAAGG
>JAJFHL010000267.1 GCA_021775615.1 Hyphomicrobiales bacterium | reverse complement strand
TCCGAGCGACGTCTTGGCGATGAGGAAGACGATGGTGGCGCCAATGGTGGCGCCGACGACGGTGGTAATCCCGCCGACCAGCCATCCGAACAGAAAGCCGCCGGTGATGGTCAGGAGGGCCCCGCCGGGCACCGACAGCGCGACGGCGACAATCTAGACCGCCAGATCAACCAGGATGGCGACCCGGACATAGTCCTGCACGAAGCCGTTGAGCGCCTCCCTGTTCTCGGCGATCTGGGACAGCGAGAGGTATTTGTGCCAGCCCATGGAAAAGACCAGGGCGATCAGGGCTGCAAGAACGATCAGAGGCAGATATTTCTTCAGGCTTCCGGAAGATTTCTGATCAGCATCGTTTTGTTGAGTTTCAGTCATTCTTCCTTCTCCGCCGTGCGTGACTGCCTAACATGAACGCCGCCGGGCACGCCATCTGTTTTGAGCGCGGACCGGCCGGTGGGGTCACCGCGGTGCGTTCAGCGCCCAGTCATATTCATAGTCATAGATCTCCGTCTTACCCTCGAGCTTCGACAGGAGTTCGGGGTCCGCGTGGTCGCGGATATGGGCGAGCAGCTCTGTTTCGGACCCGAAGTCGTCGTCGTACCAGCTGAACAGCTTGGAGGCGATGATGTCGTCGCCCTCAAACCGCACGCCGCGCGGCGAGTTGATGTAGTCCCGCGCGCCCTTGTCGAGAAGCTGGGGGGTGTTCTCTTCTGTATAGGCTTCGACGGCGAGGTTCGGGCAGCCGATCGAGGCGCAGTTCACCACGTAGTGGATCCGCTTGTCCTGCCAGATCGCCCGCAGGATTTCATGCTCAATATCGTCAAGCGACAGCCTGTGGCCTTCGACGGTGACCAGTTCAGAGCCCCAGGGACCGGATGAAAACAGGCCCGACTTGATGTCGCGGATCGACTCTACCGGATAGTTTTCCAGGATCACCTCGACGGTCAGCGCATTGTAGAGATTGATCCAGAAGGGCATCTGGGCCTTGCGCGACAGTCCGGTGACCTGCACTTTCTGAAGCTGTCCCAGATAGGTTTTCAGGGCCTGCCGGTCGTCCTTGGTGACGGCGGCATAGTTGAACAGTTTGACGTTCTGCGGGCCGTCGCTGAGATAGGCCGCAAGCAGCCGGCTCCAGGGCGCGTGATCGACGGTTTCGGCCGAAGCCTCGTTGGACTTTGAGAAAACTTCGTCGAGCGAGGCCGCGCGTGCCGCGGTGAGCGGCGCCATCACCGCCAGGAAGATTAGGAAGGCCAGGGCCGCGAAGCCAAACCATGACAAACTGGCCGTCACGCCGCGGCCGGGTGATACCTGAAGCATTCGATCTCCATTCGCAGTTTGTTGAGCTGGCCTTCTGTTCAGCCAACACTGTGTTCAGCAATCCCTCTTGCCCCCACAACATAGGGAAAGGACGCACGCTGAACATACCCTATCAACGGAATTTGATCATTCGTCAGCAGGTGTGACAATGCTGTCGAACGATAGTGTCTTCAAGGTCGTGGGTTTCGTTGACTTAAACGCAAGTTGACCGTATAAGCCGCACGACTTATTTAGAGCCGCTGTGCCGTCACTATAGGCGATATCAGGGCAGCTTTGGAGCGTGATGGCTCCGACGGCCCGGCGCATTGGCAGGCAGAACCCGGAGACGACAGTGAAACGGACATTTCAACCGAGCAATCTCGTGCGCAAGCGCCGGCACGGATTCCGCGCCCGCAAGGCGACCAAAGGTGGCATGAGGGTACTGGCGCGACGCCGCGCACGCGGGCGCAAGCGGCTATCGGCATAAGGCCCTGTTGACGGACAGGTGTTCGCCATGGAGCGCCTTAAAAGGCGATCGGATTTTCTCAAAGCGGCCAGGGCTGCCAAGTGGGCGACCAGGGGGCTGGTGCTGCAGGCGCGCGCGCGCGGCGACACGCAGGCGCCGCGGGTCGGATTCACCGTGACCAAGCGGGTCGGCAACGCGGTGGTGCGCAACCGGGTCAAACGTCGCTTGCGCGAGGCGGTCAGGCTGACCCTGGACGACAGCGCGCGCGCCGGCCACGACTACGTGGTGATCGGCCGGCGCGACACGCTTGACCGGCAATTCGGCGCCCTGCGCGAAGACCTCGCGGCGGCGCTGGCAAAAGTGCATACTTCATCGCAGGCCAGACTGTCCGGAAACACTCCGGACCGCGGCCGGCAGAGCACATAACGCGAAGACAGATGTTCCGCCGGCAAGACCGGCGAACATGAAGGTGAGCTGAGGATGGGCGGCGAAAATCGGGAATTCATGCTCGCAATTGTGCTGTGCGGGCTGGTGCTCATTTTCTGGCAGATTTTTGTCGGCATGCCGACGGTCGAGCAGGAGCGCCAGCAGGCGACCCAGCAGACCCAGACGGCACCGGACGGCAGCACGGTGCCGCAACCGGGCGTCGACCCCGCCCTGCCGAGCCTGCCCGGCGCGGTGCCGCCGACGGTGGAAAACCGCGAAACCGTTCTGGCCTCTTCGGACCGGGTGCGGATCGAGACCGGAAAGCTCAAGGGCTCGATCAACCTCACCGGGGCGAGGATCGACGATCTCCTCCTGACCGAATACCGCGAGCGGGTCGAGAAAGACAGCCCGCTGATCACCCTCCTGTCGCCGTCAGGCTCGGCAAATGCCTTTTACGCGGAAACCGGCTGGGCGGCGGCGGTGAACGCCAACGCCACGGTGCCGACACGCACGACGGTATGGAGCGCGCCGAACAATGCGGTGCTGACGCCGACGACGCCGGTGCATCTGACCTGGGACAACGGCGAAGGCCTCATCTTCAAGCGCACCATCTCGGTCGACGAGGACTATCTCTTCACCATCGAGGACGCGGTGGAAAACGCCACTTCAAACAAGGTCCTGCTGCACCCGTTCGGCCTGATCTCGCGCCACGGCACGCCGAACATCGAGGGCTTTTACATCCTGCACGAAGGCCTGATCGGCTTCCTCGGCGAGGACGGCCTGCTCGAGATCGACTATGACGACCTGCAGGACGACGAGAACGTGCTGACCTACCAGTCCGAAACCGGCTGGCTCGGCATCACCGACAAATACTGGGCGGTGACCCTGATCCCGAACCAGGAGATGCCCTTCACCGGCCGGTTCAGCGACAACCCGAAGGCCGGCAAGGACATCTACCAGACCGACTATCTGTCGCGCGCGGCACTCGAGATCCCGCCCGGCGACACGGTCACGAACGTGAGCCGCCTCTTCGCCGGCGCCAAGGTGGTGTCGCTGATCGACGATTACCAGGAACGCTTCGGCGTCGACAATTTCGAGCTCCTGATCGACTGGGGCTGGTTCTATTTCATCACCAAGCCGCTGTTTCAGGTGATCGACTTCTTCTTCAAGCTGGTGGGTAATTTCGGCGTCGCGATCCTGCTTGTCACCGTCTGCATCAAGACCATCTTCCTGCCCCTTGCCAACAAATCCTACGCCTCCATGAGCAAGATGAAAAAGCTCCAGCCGGAGGTCACCAAGCTGCGCGAGCGCTACGGCGACGACAAACAAAAAATGCAGCAGGAAATGATGGCAATGTACAAGAAGGAGAAGGTCAACCCGATGTCCGGGTGCTGGCCGATCATGATCCAGATCCCGGTCTTCTTCGCGCTCTATAAGGTGCTTTTCGGTACCATCGAAATGCGCCATGCGCCGTTTTTCGGCTGGATCCAGGACCTGTCGGCGCCGGACCCGACATCGCTGTTCAACCTGTTCGGCCTGATCCCCTGGGACCCGCCGGCGCTGATGATGGTCGGGGTGTGGCCGATCCTGATGGGCATCACCATGTTCGTGCAGATGCGGCTCAACCCGCCGCCGCCGGACCCGACCCAGGCGATGATCTTCAACTGGATGCCGCTGTTCTTCACCTTCCTGCTCGCCAGCTTCCCGGCCGGCCTCATCATTTACTGGGCCTGGAACAACCTTCTGTCGGTGATCCAGCAGTACATCATCATGCGGCGGCACGGGGTGAAGGTGGAGCTGTGGGACAATCTGAAAGCCTTGGCCGCCATCCTGAAACGCAAGCCGAAGGACTCAGAAGGCGCGGCGGAGTAGGCGGTTCGAATTACCCCATCGTCATCCCCGGGCCTGACCCGGGGATGACGACAGTGGGGCGTGAATGACGAAGTTGCACCTCCCAGGTGTCTTACCCGCGAAAGCGGGTATCCAGTATCCTCATGAATGCATTATGTTTTCCGCCTTGCCATGAGCCGCAGCCGCGGTGGATACTGGATCCCGGCTCAAGGCCGGGATGACGGCTGGAGAGTGTGTCCGAGCCCGAAACTCCTCAACCAGACTTCAGCAACGAGCGCTCACTGCGAATACCCATGAACCCCTCCCTGGCCGATTTTTCCGAAGACCAGATCGAAGCCGGGCGCCTGATGTTTTCGGGCCCCTGCGACTTCCTGCGCGGGGTCGTCGCCCTCGACGGCCTGCCCGACGACGACCGGGTCGAGGTCGCCTTTGCCGGGCGCTCCAATGTGGGGAAGTCGAGCCTGTTGAACGCGCTTGCCCGGCGCAAGGCGCTGGCGCGCACCTCGAACACGCCGGGGCGGACCCAGGAGATCAACTTCTTCGAGCTGGCGAACCTCTATCTGGTCGACATGCCGGGCTACGGCTATGCACGGGTGGAGCGCGCCAAGGTCGAGGCCTGGACCGAGCTGATCAAGGACTATCTGCGCGGCCGCGCCAACCTGCGCCGCCTGTTTCTCCTGATCGACGCGCGCCACGGGGTGAAGCCGTCCGACATCGACATCATGGAGCTGATGGACGAGGCGGCGGTCTCGTTCCAGGTGGTCCTCACCAAATGCGACAAGCCGAAGGGGGGCGAGATCAAACGCGTTATCGAGACGACGGTCGCCACGCTCGCCAAACATCCCGCCGCCCATCCGGTGATCCACGCCACCTCGGCGGTGAAGGGCACGGGCATCGATCAGCTGAGGGCTGAAATTTCTGCGCTGGCCGCACCATAATACCAAAGGAACTGCCTATTGGCCCATTTCATGGGTCATTGCGGCCCGGTCTGCAAGGCGCGGGCCGCCGTGCGATGTGGTGTATCGAGCAAGGCCTGCAACGCTGCAGCCGGGCCGCAATGGCCCACCGAAGGCCGGGTGCTTTTTCCCTCCGGCAGCGTTGCGCACAGCTTGCGGTACCGGTACCGCGGCGCAGCACGCGCCTTGCCTGAAGGAAAAATCATCCCGGTGAAATGAGTCAATAGGCAGTTCCTTTGGTATACGCCATTCGCTATAAGGCTCGGCGGGGAGCACGGTTCGCAAGGGCGGGCTTTCCAGCGGTTTAAAACCGGAGCCGCGCTTCGCACACCGGCGCGACCTTTTACGTGTCTTCCCCCGACTTGATCGGGGGACCCAGTATCCACCGGACACTCGATGGTTTCCGGCCGTGCCACAGCAGTTTTCCAGGCGGATACTGGAGTCCCCGGTCGGCGCCGGGGAATGACAATGGGCAGGGACCGCCGGTGCGAAAGCCGCTCCGTTCTCCAACCGGCCGGTAACGAAAA
This sequence comes from Hyphomicrobiales bacterium, assembly GCA_021775615.1. Classification (GTDB taxonomy): domain Bacteria; phylum Pseudomonadota; class Alphaproteobacteria; order Rhizobiales; family JAJFHB01; genus JAJFHM01. Next base: position 282 of record JAJFHL010000267.1, on the reverse strand, counting down.
GGGCTCCGAGATGGCCGCCGACAAGACCAAGAACGAGAGCAAGACGAGCAAAACCATATCGCTGCACGACAAGGCGCGGATCCTGTCGGAGGCCCTGCCCTTCATGCAGCGCTATGACGGGCGCACGGTGGTGGTCAAATATGGCGGCCATGCCATGGGCGACGAGGATCTCGCCGCCAAGTTCGCCCGCGACATCGTCCAGTTGAAGCAGACCGGGGTCAACCCGATCGTGGTGCATGGCGGCGGGCCGCAGATCGCCAACATGCTGGAGCGCCTCGGCAT
>JAJFHL010000266.1 GCA_021775615.1 Hyphomicrobiales bacterium | reverse complement strand
TGTCGAGCCCCATGAGGTCTGCAACGAGCGCGGCGGGCAGGGTGTTGTTCACCAGCCGGGGCGAATTGTAGAGCATGATCGGCAGCCCGCCCTCGCCGGAAAGCCGGGCGTAGAATTCGGTGATCTCCGCATCGCTCAGCGAGATGTAGATCGGCGTCAGCGCCATCACCCCGGCGCAGCCCGCGTCGCCGGCGCGCCGCGTCAGGTCGACCACGTTCTCCGTTCGCATGGCCGACGGGCAGGCGATCACGGGCACGCGGCCCGCCGCCTGGTCGACCGCGATTGCGAAGGCGCGGGCCCGTTCATCGTCGTCCATCAGGTAGAACTCGCCGGTCGAACCGGCGGCGATGACGCCATGGCATCCGGCCTCGATCACGAACTCGACCACCTGCCGGTAACCGGCCTCGTCGAGCGCACCGTCTGCCGTGAACGGTGTCACGATGACCGCGAACACGCCGTGCCAGTCTACTTGCGCCTTACCCATCTCGATGCTCTCCCTCGCGTTCGACTCTTCTGTGAGCCTGTCCCTGTCTAGTGAAGTTCTTCAGCGATATCCATAGACGGGATCGCGAGTTTTGTCGACACTGTGTCGTCAAAAGCTTAAGGACGATTCATAAATGCAAGGCACCGGGTCGAACCCGTTGATATTAAACGATAAAGTGTTTCAGTTTCATCCAGGGATGGAGGCCCCGAGTTGAATCAAACCCTCAACAGTGCGGGGTCTCGCCTTCATCGGTGAGATGAGCGTGAGAGTTCAGGTGAGCATGCGTCTCAGCCCTGCCAAACGCTCTCGCATCGGATCAACCATCCCGGTCCGGACCATGCGAAACGCGCCGGGGGGCCCGGCCTGTGCCGCCGTGTGAGCTCGACTCCGGCACTGGGAGCGACCGTCGTCAGATCCCGCTTTTTATCGCCTTGTCCATCTTGCTCAGAAGCTTGAGACACGCCTTGTACAACAGGGCCTTCAGGTCCGAACTGTTGAACGGTGCGCTGATGTCCAGCACGAGGTCTGGCTTAAACGACCGCCAGGCGAATTCCCGCCACGGCATCTTCCGCGTAGCGCTGAATGTCTCTACCGTCTCGCCCGTGGTCAACCTGTAGAGCCTCGACTGGACTTCGACCCTTGGTCGCCAGAAGACCGGAATGATGGCGCGGCTGATGTCGATGATGTAGGTCGTCCCGGATTGAAAGTGCGGCACCACAACGTCGAGCACCAGGTCGCTGTCGCGCGGTTCATCCACCGAACCAGCCTCGGGCAGAGGAAAGACTTCGTGCAGGAACTGGCGCATGGAGGCGTCCATGTCGTTGCTGCCAAACAGCACACCGTCCTCGAGCCAGCGCTTCAGGTCCTTGCGCGGCAGCACCGCCAGCGCGCCCAGAAACACCCGTGGCTTTTCCTTCTTTCTGAAGAATCCAAACAAGACCGTGCCCAACCTGTCCCTTCAATGGATGATCCGACAATACTGGATATGGGGGTGGTGTGCCGTCTTTTCGACATCGCACGGACGCCCGTTGTTCAGGCGGCTTCGCTCGACGGCCTCGTGTTTACCGCGGGCCCGTGCAGAAACTGCGCCGCCACCACACCGCCGACCACCAGTGCGATGCCGAGCCACTGCAGCGGCTCCAGGCTTTCGCCGAGCAGCATCATGCCGAACAGCGTCGCCCAGACCGGGGCCGTGTTGTCGATGGCCGAGAACCGCACCGGCCCGATCATCGTGATCGATGTGAACAAAAGGAAGGTGGCGAGGATGTACGCCGCCGTCATCGCCGCCAATGCAGCAAACCCGGTACCGGTCTCCGGCCACACCGCTTCGGGTCCCGTCAGATACAGCGCTGCCATGACCACCGAGGCGGTGGCTGTGAGGTACAGCATGACGACCTTGCTGTCATAGCCCGCCGTGGTGCGTTCCGAAATCATCACCAGGGCGCACATGCCGGCCGCCGCCATGCAGGCGAGCGCGACACCGCGCCAGTCGAGCGCCGCTTCTGGGGTCCCGAGCGCCAGTGCCAGGCCGGCGAAGGTCACCATCAGCGCAAGCAGCAGCCAGGGCGACAGGCGGCTGCGGCCCAGCAGTCCGTCGAGCAGGGCGACGATGATCGGATAGGTGTACATCACCAGTATGGTCAGCCCGACGGGGATGTACTGCACGGCGGAGAACACCGCATAGAACTCGAACACCAGTATCAGACCGAGCACCACAGCGCCAAGCAGTTGCAGCCGCGGCAGCCGGATCGGCCGGCGCGCGATCAGCAGCCAGGCCGCGACGCAGGCAAAGAAGCTGATCGGCCGGATGTAGTTGACCGCATGGATGTTGCCGCCATCCGCATAGACCAGAGGTCCGCAGGCAACGTTGAAGGCGAAGCTGACAGCCGAGACGAGGGCGAGCGCGCTGCCGATCCATATCCGCGAAGGAGCGGTCATGGGCGCGCACGCGGAGTGGTTCTGGGGTGCTTCGTCGTGCCCGCGCCCTCCGTTTCCATTTTGTCCTTGCCCGACTTGATCGGGCAATCCGGTAGCCGCATGAGATCGAACTTTCTTCCGCTGTGCAAAGGTCCGCAGGAAACGAGGATACTGGATCGTCCGGTTGAACCGGACGAAGACATGGGTGGCAGGTGTGGAACAGGTGGTTCTTATGAGTGCTGGTGGCCTAGCGCGTCAACCGGTGCCGTACGAGGATCAGCCGCATGTCGTTTTCGTTTTCAGGGTCGCCGAAGACGAAGAGTCTGTGGCCGCCATTGTCGCGGATGAAGGCGGCGATGTTCTCGGCCGTGTCGGTCAGGGTCACGTCGGGACCGAGGAAGCCGTCATCGAACCGGCCCTTGATCCTGCCGGCCTCGACCGCCTTCTTCAGCGGCTCGGGATTCATGATGCCGAATTCCGCCGAGCCGTCCGCGTTCACCCGGTAGGCGACGATGAGATGGCCGTCGTCCATGATCATGTTGAGATAGCCAAGGCCGTCGATCTCGGTGGGCCAGGCGATGGCGGTGTCCCACTTCGGCGACTGATGCTTCTTCTCGTCGTCGTCCGGCAACTCCATGGTGAGGACGTCCATCCCGCCTTCCTTCGCCGCGCGCACGAACAGAAAGCCGGTTTCGTCCTGGTTGTGCGGAACCGTCCAGACACCGATCAGGCGTTCATCGATCCCGGCGCCGGCGCGCTCGGAGAGAAAGGTCTCCGTCTGCACCAGGCAGCCCGGCAGGACCAGAAGAGCGAGCAGCACAAACGCCGCTCGGATTTGCAATACAGACATGACAGCCTCGCCTTGAACCGGCCCCACAAGAAAATCATTTGCCGCCAGTTTGTCATAAAGTAAGACTGGGCGCTTCGAGTTTCAAAGTGCCGGGTGGGTATCTATGGGGACGAGTTTGTGGTTGCGGGCGGAGACGAAGCCGCATGAACGGCGCACGGCCCTCACGCCGAAGGGTGCCGCGGCGCTTGTGAACGCGGGCTTCGAAGTCACCGTAGAGCGTTCCGGCCAAAGCTCCTTTGATGCGCAGGACTACGCCGACGCGGGCTGCGTGCTGGCGGAATCTGGCGCCTGGGTCCAGGCCCCAGACGACGCCATCGTCATGGGGTTGAAGGAGCTGCCTGACAGCACCGAGCCGCTGCGCCATCGCCACATCTACTTCGCCCACGCCTACAAGGAGCAGGCCGGCTGGCGTGATGTGCTCGGCCGTTTTGTCCGTGGCGGCGGTCAGCTGTTCGACATCGAGTTCCTGGTTGATGAAAACGGCCGGAGGGTTGCCGCCTTCGGCTATTGGGCCGGGTTTGCCGGTGCCGCCGTTGCGGTCAAGACCTGGTGCGGACAACAGCTTGGCCGCGATCCGGTCGTGCCGCCGCTCGAGGACTACGCCAACCGCGATGCGCTGGTTGCCGAACTGGCGAGCGAACTGAACGAGGCGAGCGCCGCCGCCGGCCGCGCGCCGACGGTGATCGTCATCGGCGCCCTCGGCCGCAGCGGCTCCGGCGCCGCCGACCTTGCCAAGGCACTGGATCTCAACGTCACCGAATGGGACATGGCGGAGACCGCGCCGGGCGGGCCGTTCCGCGAAGTGCTCGATCATGACATCTTCATAAACTGCGTTCTGGTGTTTTCGTCGATTCCGCCTTTCGTGACGCCGGAAACAATCGCACAACCCGGCCGCAGGCTGTCGGTTGTGTGCGATGTCAGCTGCGACCCCTTCGGCGATTACAACCCCATTCCCCTCTACACCGAATGCACCACCTTCGAGGTGCCGGCGTCACGGCTTGTCGACGGCGCACCACCGCTCGACCTTGTGGCCATCGACCATCTGCCGTCGATGCTGCCGAGGGAGTCGAGCGAGGATTTTTCGAACCTTCTGCTGCCGACATTGCTGCAACTGGGAGAACCGGAGGCGGGGGTGTGGGGCAGGGCGCTTGACGTATTCAAGGACAAGACCAAAGGGCTGTGATCAAGCGGCCCGGTATTCAAGGAGTTTGACGCAATGGCACGTATCCACTGGATCGGCACCGGGCTCTCGACCGTCCCCGGCATTCGCCGCCTGATTACACAAGGCCGCACCATCACGCTGTGGAACCGCACCGTCGAGAAGGCGCATGAAGCGGCCGCCGGCCTGACCGGCGATTTCGACGTACGAGAATTTTCAATGGATGCCCTGAGCGAGGCGGTGCAGCCGCAGGACGTCGTGGTCTCCATGCTGCCCGGCACCTGGCATGTTGCCGTCGCGGAACTGGCGCTTGCCAACAATGCTCATTTTGTCTCCAGCTCCTATGTCAGTCCGGAAATGAAGGCCCTCGATGCCCGTGGGCTGGAAGCGTCGCTCTGTCTCGTCAATGAGGTCGGGCTCGACCCCGGGCTCGACCACCTGCTTGCCCATCTTCTGATGGCGGACTACCGATCAAGCCCGGCCTTCGATCCCGCCAACGCTCATTCCTTCCGCTCCTATTGTGGCGGCTTTCCCAAGATCCCCAACGATTTCCGCTACAAGTTCTCGTGGTCGCCGCTTGGTGTCCTGAAAGCGCTCAAGTCGCCGGCCCGCAGCATCAAGGGCGGCGAGGTGGTCGATACCCTACGTCCGTGGCATGCGATCTCGCCGTACAAGGCCCACCTGCCTGGCGGCGAGGAGACTTTCCAGGCCTATCCCAACCGGGATTCGACGCCCTTCATGGCTGAATACGGCTTCGGCGAAGACTGGAACGTCCAGGAATTCGTTCGCGGCACCCTGCGCCTCAACGGCTGGTCCGACGCCTGGGCCGATATCTTCGCCGAGATCGAGACCCTTGAAGGCGAAGCCGGAGACCGGCGCCTCGAAGAGATGAGCGACCAGTTCTGGAAGGCGCATTCCTATGACGAAGGCGAACCCGACCGGGTGGTGCTCTGCGTCGAGCTCGAGGTTGCCAAAGACGGCGAGACCGTCTGGCACAAGAGCTATGCACTCGACAGCGCCGGCACCGAAGACGGCAGCGCCATGGCGCGTCTCGTCTCGGTGCCCGTCAGCATGGCCATCGAGGCGGTGCTGGACGGCCGCATCGATCCCGGCGTCAGCGCCGCGCCAAGCTCAACCGACCTGATCGGCGCCTGGCTGGACGAACTCAAGACCCGCGGCGAGACTTTCGCTCTCTTCGATCACATGGAATGAGCGCGGTGGACCCCATCTGGCGATTGCCGACCGACCATGTGCACCATGTTTCGGGAACCGCGGGACCGTTGAGCTTTGTTGGCGGAGCGGGGGATTTTGACGGCGCCGGCGCGATCCGCAGTCCGGGCGATCTCGATGCCCAGATCGAAGGGGCGCTTGACAATGTCTCGGATGCCCTGATCGCGGAGAGCTGTACGCTTGGCGATATCGTGCGGCTGCATGTCTATTACACCGATGACGCGGGCGACTGGGAGGTGATCGCGAAACTCGCATCCCTCCTGCCGCAGGACCCGTCGCCCGTCATCAGCACGGTGCCCGAACCCCTGCAGCCGTTCGGCGGCCAGGTGGTCCAGCTTCAGGCGATCGCCCGGCGCGGCTGGCGCGACGGCTCCGATATGCGGGTGGTGACGCGGCCTGCCCCGGCTCCCCGTCAGGCCGCATTCGCCGGCCGGCCGGTGACGGCGGGCCTTCGTGCCGGCGAGTTCGTCACCGTCGCGCATCGCACCGCGGGCGACGACGAAGACCGGATACTGCATCCCGGCGACGGCGTCGCCCAAAGCCACGCCATCATGGAGATGCATGAGGAAACCCTCGCCGCGCTGGGGGCGGGCATGCAGGACTGCGTCAAGATGGAGGGTCATTTCTTCGGCACCACGCGGGAAGACTGGGCGCCGCTGGCACGTGCCCGCGCCAGCCATTTCGCCGAGCCCGGGCCGCCGGCGACGGTGGTGCCGTGCCAGCGCCTGAACCCTGAAGGGGCCGTCACCAAGATCGGTCTTATGGCCATGCGCGAAAAGCGCAACTCCTATGACAAATACATTCCGCGCGAGGACAGCTGGCCGCCCCGGGTCTGGGACTGGCCGCTCAATCTTCCCTACCGCCAGGCGATCCGCCTGCGTGACATGATCTGGCTTGGCGGTCAGGTGCCGTCGGAACCCTTCTCCAACACCGGCAAGCGCATGCTGCCCGGTAATCTCGCGGGCCAGACGCGCATGACCATGTCCTATATCGAGGACCTGCTGCGCGGCTTCGGTCGCACGACCGCCGACCTCAAACTCATGCTCTGCTACTACACCTGCGACAACGGAGAAGAGACCACGCACCAGGTGCTGGACATTCTCGCGGGCTGCATCGGCGGCGCCCTGCCGCCGACCACGCTGATCGCCAAGCCGATGATGCACTCGGTCGAGAACACCGTGGAGATTTGGGGCGTGGCCCAGGGTTGAACGGCTACTAGATCACGATCGACTTAGGTTGAATCACCTAAGTCGATAAAACGTGATCGATTCCAGTATGATAGAGCGGGATCGGACGGAAAACCGGTATCCACTTTTCCTGATCCCGCTCTAGGAGGCCAATCGGACATGACCATCGCGCTCGGGCAGATCACCTGCGATCAGATTGTTGAAATGCAAATGCCCTACAAGACGCCGTTGGAACTGTTCATGGGCGCCACGGCGGAGGACATAGACCGGCATCGGCACTGGCTCGAGCCCTGGGCGCTTTGTCCGCAGACCGGCGGTGCCATCCTTGCTGTGCAGTCCTATCTCCTGCGCACGTCCCATCACACGATCCTGGTCGACACATGTGTTGGCTGCGGCAAGACCTCGGCCGGATTCGAGCCCTGGCATCAAAGGACCGATGAAACCTGGCTTGCACGGCTGGGCGCGGCGGGCGTGGGCGTGGAAGACGTCGATTTCGTCATGTGCACCCATCTCCACATCGACCATGTGGGCTGGAACACGCGCCGGGTGGACGGCCGCTGGGTCCCGACATTCCCGAACGCCAGGTACATCATGTCGAAGGCCGATCTCGATCATGCCGCCGCCAATCCCGATCCCAAGTATCACGAAAGTGTGCTCCCGGTGATCGAGGCGGGCCAGGCGCTTGCCGTCGAGATGGACCACGCGTTGGATGATGAGATCTGGCTCGAGCCGTCACCTGGGCACACTCCGGGACACGTCTGCGTGGCGGCGGCATCGCAGGGCGCGCAAGCGGTGATCGCGGGTGACCTGATCCACAGTCCGCTGCAACTGAAACATCCCGAATGGGGCTTCCTCTACGATACCGACCCGGACTTCGCGACGCAGACCAGAAGAGCGTTCCTGGAGCAGCATTGTGAAACCGATCGCCTGGTCATGACCGCGCATTTTCCGGCCCCAACAGTCGGCCATGTGACCCGCGATGGAGACGTTTACGGCTTCCGCTTCCGCGGCGCAGAGCGCATCGGCATACCCGCAGACGTCTAGATCACGATCAACTCAGGTGCTTTCCCCCGTCGGTTTGCGGGCCGGAACCGGCCTCTGCGAGCCCGTTTGTAGGCGAATGATTATGTGTGACTCGACGCCGTGACGCCCCGGTAACCAATCGCCAGTTCAGTATGGCGCGGCGGCGATTTGGCCTTGTCAATCAAGACGAAAGCCCTATATTGACCCCATCGATGCGTAGTTAATTGGAAGAGACGCATCCTCGGACGTTTGGCGGAGACGCCAGGACCAGAGATGGCCGACGCAAATTTTCCCCGACATTCTGAGACAAAGGCGAGTCCGCACATGTGCGGCTTGTTGACCTGTATTCCAAGCAACCAATGGGGAAAGGACTCCCGCAAATGTCAGTTAAAGGCACCGTAAAATTCTTCAATCACTCGCGCGGCTTCGGCTTCGTGGCTCCGGAAGACGGCTCCAAGGACGTGTTCCTGCACGTTACGGCGCTCGAGCGTTCCGGCGTTTCGGCAGTGAACGAAGGTGACACGATCACGTTCGACATTGAAGACGACCCGCGCGGTCGCGGCAAACAGGCGACCAACGTCCAGCTTGCCTAACCAAAAAGTGCCGTTTTGCGCGATGCATCCTTGATGCTCGTGCCCGAAGCGGTTAAGAACACGAACGGCGTCATCGGGCCTGGTGCCTGGTGACGCCGGTTGCACTGAGTTAAGGAGAAAGAGTTAGTGACCAAAGAAGAACTTCTCGAAATCGAAGGCACAGTCACGGACGTTTTGCCGGATGCGCGCTTTCGCGTCGAGTTGGAAAACGGTCATGAGATCATTGCCTATACGGCGGGGCGTATGAAAAAGCACCGCATCCGCACCCTGGTGGGAGACCGCGTCACCGTCGAGATGACGCCGTACGACCTTGAAAAAGGCCGCATCACCTATCGTCACAAGGACGAACCGGCCCCGTCGACCCGTGGCCAGCAGCGGCGCAACTTCCGCCGGCGGTAAGAACCGAGGGCGCCGCGAGGTGCCCGTTCCGTAACCGAAAAGCCTGATTTCGTGGACCGCATTCCGCGCGGCATATTGTGTGTTGCCATTTTATGAACCTTCATTCATAAACCTTCTGTGATACAGGTTCAAGAGCAGCCCGGCCGCCCCCGGTCCTTCGACCGCGAGGAGATGCTGGACAGGATTGTCGATCTGTTCTGGCGGCAGGGCTTCACTGCCACCACATTCGCGGACGTGGAACGCGCCACCGGCCTGCACCGGCAAAGCCTGGTCTATGCCTTTGGCGGCAAGCACGCGATGTTTGTCGACGCGTTGCGGCGTTATCGCGACCGTCACGTTCGGGCCGTCACAGGTCTCTTGAGGCGCGGCGGTTCACCGGCCGAAAACATCCGCGCCGCCTTCGACTTCTGGCTCGCAGATGCCAGGCGCACCATCGGACGAGGCTGCCTGATGGTCAACACAGCCGGCGAGTTCGGTGGCGCCGATGGCGACATTTCAGATGTCCTGGGCGAAGCGACCGGAGAACTGGTCGATGCCTTCGCATTTGCGTTCGAACGCGCTCAAAGCGCCGGCGAAATCAAGAACAATGCCGCACCTGAGGACCTGGCCCGGCTCGCGGTCGCCTGCGGCGATGGCGCACTGCTGCGCTGCAGGACGGAACGCGACCCGGGCTTCGCCGAAGTGAGCTTCGAGACTTTTCTGACAACGATCCTGAACTGACTGAGACATAGAGGAACGCGCAGATGACCTTCCCCCTCCACGATGAGAGTTCTGCACCGGAAGCCGCGCAGGACGCGCTGGCGGCGACCCGCAAGAATTTCGGCATGATCCCAAATCTTGAGCGGGTCATGGCATCCGCGCCGCCACTTCTGGCGGGCTACAGTGCGCTCTGGGATCTGTTCGACGAAACGACGCTGACGCCGGTCGAACGCCAGGTTGTCTATCTCACCTCAAATTTTGAGAACGAGTGCGACTACTG
>JAJFHL010000265.1 GCA_021775615.1 Hyphomicrobiales bacterium | reverse complement strand
TCCTGGATGATGCTGGCGCCCTCGCCATAGTCCTCGCCGAGGATGATCAGGACACCGCCCTTGACCCCGGCGGAGGCGAGGTTGGAAAGCGCGTCCGAGGCGACATTGGTGCCCACCGTCGACTTCCACACCGCGGCGCCGCGCATGGGGTAGTTGATCGATGCGCCGCATAGCGCCGCGGCCGCGGCCTCGTTGGCGCAGCCTTCGAAATGGATGCCCAGTTCGTCGAGAATGTCGCGGGCGTCGGCGAGCACGTCCATCAAATGGGAGACCGGCGCGCCCTGATAGCCGCCGACATAGGAGACGCCGGCCTGCAGCAGCGCCTTGGTGATGGCCAGGATGCCCTCGCCATGGAAGGTGTCACCATCGCCCAGCTTCAGGCTTTCGACTTCCTTTGCGAAAGACCGTTCCATACACCGCTCCCTGACCGGCCGTCATCGTTGAATGTGACGTTCCAGGAGACAAGTATATGAAATTTCATGTTTCTGGCAAGTGCGGCGAATCGGCCTGCCTTCTGGACACATTGGAGCGCAATTCGGGGCGATCCTTATCAGGAAGCCACTCCGGAGCGGATAGGGGATCAGACAAGTCCGATGTTGCAATTAGACCGTGAACCGACATTCCAATCCTGGCCAGCGATGTTAAGATGCTCCTCACAGTTGTACGGCTTCCCAAAGGATCGTCATGACATCGAAATCACCGCGACGAAGTCCGACAGACCACGAGTATCTCGCCGGAGATATTTATTCTTTTCGAACCTCTCCGCTAACAGAGTTCAGCCCTAAGGAAACGGGCAGGTACGCCGCCCTGAAAATCATCGGGCGGAAGGACGGCATCATCTACTATGTTGTTCTGGACGGAACATTCGACGGTCATCCCGAGTTTGCCGAAGCTTGCGGGCTTCCTTGGTTGATGAATTCAAGGTTTGCGGCTCAGGGGGAACCCGCTTTGAATGGAACCCCCGAAGACTGGGAAAACGACCTTGCTGACTTGCGCTATGTCGGGACCGTTGAACTCTCACCAGCAGACGTTCAACTCCTGCCAGGGTTCGAGCAATATGGAACATGGCTTGGAGCGAGCTCGGATGCCGAGGGCGAGTGGCGATGGCGCAATGATCGCGCGGCCTGCGTAGAGGAAGTCGCGTACAGAGATCGAGTTCGTGATGAAAAGATGGCTGCTGATCTCGCGCGCTACGAGACGCGTTTGAAGGGCTTAACTTGGGAAAAGCTGCTTGCAGAAAAACCGTTTCCGCGATGGGATGAACATCCTCCTTTTCCGCATCCAGATTTTGTCACTCTGGCTAGGGATAAAATTCGATCCACCGTCCTGGAGCTGCAAGCTTTGGGACAACGGCCAAAAAAGGCGCAGGTTCGCGCCGCTTTGAGAGCCTGTGTCGAATGGTTCAACGCAACAGACTTGGAATATGGAGAGGCAATATACACCGAAGAGAGGGAGGACATTTGCTTGGCTCTTGAAGAGCTCGCCGTTGTTGCAAAACATCGATCACTGTTTGACGACATTCACGCTTGGCGAACCTGGTGATCGGGTAACACTCTCTTCGTGTGAACGTGAAGCGATCTAGCGTGCCCGGCGGTCGCGCCAGCGGTAGTACATGACCGCGGCGCCGAGGAACCACGGGGTGCCCGTGTAGAAGGGTCGGGTCTGGAAGGTCAAATCGTCGAAGGCGGTGGCGCCTTCCTTGAAGCCCAGCACCTTCTGGCCGAGGCGGGTGCCGAGATAGCCGGCCATGGAGACGCCGACGCCGCAATAGCCCATGGAATAGTGCACGCCGTCGTGCTGGCCGAGATGCGGCAGCTCGTCGAAGGTGTAGGCGACGAATCCGACCCATGAATGGGAGACCCTGACGGGCGCAAGCTCGGGGAAAAGGTGCACCAGATCGGCATGGAGGCGCGGCGCGCTGACCCTGGGGTCGGTCTCGTTGTGCGACACCCGGCCGCCGAACAGGATGCGGCTGCGATCCGGCGAGGCGCGGTAGGAATAGACCACCTTGCGGGTGTCGGAGATGGCGCGGGACCTGGGCATCAGCCGGTCCATCAGGCCGGGCTCGAGGGGCTCGGTGGCGATGATGTAGCTGCCGATGGGAATGACGCGGCGGCGCTGCCACGGGCTCACCGTGCCGGTGTAACCGTTGGTGGCGACAATCACGTCGCGGGCCTCGATGGAGCCTCGTGCGGTTGTCACCGTGGTTCCGGATGAACTGCGCGCGATCGCGGTGACCTTACAGTTGGGGATGACGTCGACGCCCGCCGCCAGCGCCCGCTCCAGCAGGCCCTGGTGATAGCGGCCGGGATCGAGTGACGCGTGCGCCGGATAGACCGCGCCGCCGTGATAGGCCTGCGTCCCGAGTTCGGACTGCATTTCGGACTTCGGCACCATATGGCCTTCGTGATCAATTCCGGGAGGCTGGTTGGCGACCCTGTGGGCGAGATCTTCGTAGTGGGCGGGGCTGTGGGCGGCATGAAACCTGCCGCCGATGTTGAAACCGCAGTCGATCTGTTCCGCCTTGATGAATTCGCCGATCCACTCAAGGGCATTGTCGCCTTCGCGCAGGATCGCCTGCGCTTTTTCCGGCCCGTGCCGCGCGGTCAGCTCTTCATAAGACGGCTTGATGCTCCAGCCGATCTGGCCGCCGTTGCGCGAACTGCAGCCGTACCCTGCGTCTTCCGCATCGACGATCACCGTGCTGCGCCCACCGCGGGCGGTCTGGAGCGCGGCGCAGAGGCCGGTATAACCGGAGCCGACAATGACCACATCCGCTTTGGCCGGCAGTGCAGGAGCGCCCAGATCGGGGCGCGGCGCCGCCTCCCACCAATAGGGTTCAGCCTTGAAGTCGGGGGTAAGAAGTTCGTTGCTCATGGGTGTGAGTTTGGCTGAAGCGCGCGGTTATTTCCAGGCAAATTCCGGCTGGCCGTGATGCGCCACGCGGGTCGCGAGGCCGCGGATTCCCACTTCGCGAAACTGGTAGACCATGGCCGCGGTCGGGGCGAACATGCGATGGCCGAGCGAGGGAAATTTGGACGA
>JAJFHL010000264.1 GCA_021775615.1 Hyphomicrobiales bacterium | reverse complement strand
TGGAACGGCAGCTTTAGGCAAGCCCACCAAGCCGCACTCAGCCGATACCAAGCTGCTCGAGTTTGCGGGCAAATCCTTCCGCCGTGTTGAGCGTATGGACATATGTGCCGTTCGACCGGCGGTAGGAAATCAGGCCACCGCCCCGCATCTCAATGACCAGCACCTGGTCACGGCAGGCGGGTAGATCGTATTCGCGCGCATTCACATCCATGCCGGTCAGCTCGCGCGGTGACAATTCGCAGTCCCTCTCCCGCAGCCGGTAGCGTCCCGGACAGTTGGCAATCTGCAGCCAGTCTTGATCCCGCCAAAGTCGGTCGAAGCTGGCCGTCGCCTGATCGCTGTTTGCGTTGGACATCCCCATATTCCTTCCGTCGAGCCATACCAGGCCCGATATGGCCAGGGGTGCAACCCGGCCATTTCTAGATGGCTTCCCGGTCGCTAGACTTCAACCAGACCACACATCTCGGAGGATCGGCCCCATGAAACCCGAACGATGGTTCGATCCTTCGAACAAGATCTTTCCGCATCAGGTCGGGTTCACGGCCCCACCGCACGACTTCGACGCCGCACCGTCCGACTTCCTGCGCATCGCACCGCGGTCAGTGGGCGTCCACGGCCGGCTCTTGCATCTCGACGAGTACGGCCACGAACTGAAACAGCGCACCGACAACTTTCACCTTCTCGAAGAAGTGGTCCACTGCATGGCCAATGCCGGCGCCGACGTGGTCGGCCAGGTCGGCACCAATTGGTCCCATGCCGGCGGCCGCACGCCGGACGACATCGCCGCCTTCTGCGACCGCATGGCCGACACCTACCAGACGCCGCTGCACATGGCCGGCATGTGCCTGGTCGAGGGCCTGCGCGCGCTGAGCGCAGAACGCATAGCGGTGAACGCAGTCTATTTCTGGCCCGACTGGCGCGACGGCATCGTCCGCTTCCTGAAAGACGCCGGCTTCGACGTGATCTTGTCCGGCAACTTCGTCGATCAGGGCTTTTACGAAACCCAGGACGAGGTCAACGACTGCACCTGGATCTTTCCCGGCGATCTGGCGGAACGCTCGATGCTGCATGTCGCGGGAGCGGCGCCGGATGCCGACGCCATTGTCGTCACCGGCATGCCGAACTGGCGTGATGCGGACGGCCTGCCCGAACGCACGGTCTCCGTCGCAAGGCGTATCGAGGCGGCAGTCGGAATACCCGTCGTCTCCTCGGACTTCGCCCTCTACTGGCGCATCTTCAAGACCCTCCGCGTGGCGCCCGTCGGCGACCAGCCGCGGCTTCTCTCCACCCTTCAGGACTGATCGGCCATGCATGACATCATCATCCTTTGGGCGACGCCGCGGTCCACCTCGACGGCGTTCGAATGGATGATGCGGATGCGCGGCGACATGGCCTGCTTCCATGAGCCCTTTGGCGAAGCCTGGTATCAGGGCGACGACGCCCGTGCACCGCGTCTCACGCCCGAGAGCCCGCGCAAGCCCGGCCTGACGTCGGCCGGCGTGCTTGAGAGGCTGCGGGCCGCGGCGCAGAAACACCCGGTGTTCTCAAAGGACATGCCGCAATACACGGACCACATGTGGGGAGAAGATTTCTTCGCCCGGTTCCGCCACAGCTTTCTGATCCGCGATCCCGCCAAGGTGCTCGCCTCCCTGCAGAGAAGCTATGTGAAGACGGGCAGCGCCGGCTTCGAACGCAATGAGATCGGTTTCGATGAACAGCGCCGGCTGTTCGACCTGTTGAGCGAGCGAGACGGCACGCCGCCAACGGTGCTCGACAGCGATGATCTTCTGGAAGACCCGTATCGCATGGTCGAGGCCTGGTGCGCCGCCATGGGTGTGCCTTTCATTCCCGAGGCCCTCTCCTGGGAGCCCGGCTCACGCCATGAAGTCCTGTGGTATGACGGCGATGACAGCATCTGGCACGAAACCCTGAGAAACTCGGACGGATTGAAACCCCAACCGAGCAAACCGGTGGACATTGGTGATCTGCCGGAGCGGTTACAGGACCTCTATCACGATGTCCTGCCGCACTACCGGCATCTTCGGTCCCATCGCCTGCGGCTTGCCCCGGGCGCCGCGAACTGACCAACGGTCATTCGCCGCAACCTGCGCGCGCTTTTGCCCTGTTGCGGCCCGGATGGTTTGATTTTTCTATAGGACCGAACACGGATCCGTTCGCTCCTCGACAACAACCGCTGCTCGCTCATCCATGATCTTGACTCTGGCCGTCTCGGGATACCGCTCGCTTCGAAATCTGGTCGCACCGCTCGAGCGGCTGACCGTGATCACCGGCGCCAACGGCACCGGCAAATCGAGCCTCTACCGGGCCATCCGCCTCCTGGCTGACGTCGCCCAGGGCCGGGCGATCGGCGCATTGGCCCGCGAGGGCGGGCTGCAGTCCACCCTGTGGGCCGGTCCGGAATCCTTTTCAAAGGCCATGAAGTCCGGCGAAGTCCCGGTTCAGGGCACGGTCCGAAAGGGCCGCATCAGCCTCAAGCTCGGCTTTGCCAGCGAGGACTACGGCTATGCGATCGACCTTGGCCTGCCCGCCCAGGACGCGACGTCGATGTTCAATCACGACCCGGAAATCAAGACCGAGGCGCTCTGGGTCGGTGAACATCTTCGCCGCTCCAATGAACTGGCCAGCCGGCGGGCCGCAAACGTTCAGGTCCTCGCCGAGGACGGCACGCGCCGGTCCGTCATCACCGACCTGCCCAGCTTCGACAGCATGATGACCCATGCCGCCGACCCGCGCAGCGCCCCCGAACTGCTTGCCGTGCGCGAGCGCATGCGCGCCTGGCGCTTCTACGATCATCTCAGAGCCGATCAGGACGCGCCGTCCCGCCACGCCCAGGTGGGCACGCGAACCCCCGCCCTCGCCTCGAACGGCGCGGATCTTGCCGCTGCATTTCAAACCATCCGCGAGATCGGCAGTCCGCGGGAATTGAGCGATGCCATCGAGGATGCGTTCCCCGGCGGGGCGGTCGACCTGCACGTCAACGATGGCCTGTTCGAACTCGTCATGACCCAGAAAGGGCTGCTGCGGCCGCTGCGCACCACTGAGCTTTCCGACGGCACTCTGCGCTATCTGCTCCTGGTCGTCGCCCTGCTGACCCCGCGCCCGGCACCGCTCCTGGTGCTGAACGAGCCGGAAACCAGTCTTCACCCGAGCCTCCTGCCGCCGCTCGCCCGATTGATAGCAAGGGCGGCGGAACGATCGCAGGTGATCGTTGTGTCGCATGCCCGTACGCTGGTCGACGCCCTTGAAGAGCATTCCGGCTGCGCGAGCTATGAGCTGCGAAAGGAGTTGGGTGAAACCGTCCTGGATGGCTGCGATGCGCCGAAATGGACCTGGCCGGCAAGGTAGGCACACGAAACCACTGCAAACGAGCGCTTGCAAATTTGCCGCCGCCAAACCAGTCTTCCGGGCACTTTAACAAGGGAAGGAACGGCCGTGAGCCTCGATTCTGAACTGAGCGCGCAAATCTCAAAATCGGTCGACGACGGCTTCGATGGACAGATCGCCTTCACGCAGGACCTGGTACGGTTCCCTTCAACCCGCGGCAACGAGCATACGGTGCAGGACTATATGGGCCGCGCCATGCGCGACCGCGGTCTCGTGCTCGACCGCTTCGACATCGATCACGGCGCCATCTCGCGTCATCCGGGCGGCTCGCAGATTTCCGAACACCACTCCGAGGCCCCCATCGTCGTCGGCATTCACCGCCCCCGCGATGAGGCCGGCCGCTCACTCATCCTGCAGGGCCACGTTGACGTGGTGCCGACGGGACCGGAAGACATGTGGGCGACGCCGCCCTTCGATCCGGTGGTCGAGGACGGCTGGATGTATGGTCGCGGCGCCGGCGACATGAAGGCGGGCGTTGCCGCCAACCTGTTCGCCCTCGATGCCCTGCGACGCCTCGGGCTGCAGCCCGCCGCCACCGTCTATGTGCAAAGCGTTGTGGAGGAAGAGTCGACGGGCAATGGCGCGCTGATGACCCATCTGCGCGGCTACCGGGCCGAGGCGGCGCTGGTGCCCGAACCCATGGGCGAGAACCTCACCCGCGCCAATGTCGGCGTCCTGTGGTTTCAGGTCGAAGTGCGCGGCGTGCCGGCCCATGTCGCCTATATGGGCGAGGGCGCCAATGCCATCGACGCGGCCTGGCGGGTGATCAACGCCCTGCGCGAGCTTGAGACAAAATGGAATGCGAAAGTGCCGGACGACCCCTGGTTCGGCGGGAAGGACCATCCCTTGAACCTCAATGTCGGACGGATAGAGGGCGGTGATTGGGCCTCCTCGGTGCCGTCCTGGTGCAGGGTCGATTTCCGCATCGCCATTCTGCCAGGCACCGGCGCCGACGCGGCACGGCGCGAAGTGGAGGAGTGCATTTCGGCCTTTGCCCGCACCGACCGGTTTCTCTCCAACAACCCGCCACGGGTCACCTTCAACGGGTTCACTGCCGAAGGCTATATCCTGGAACCGGGGTCCGACGCGGAAGATGTCCTGACCCGCGCCCACGAAGCGGTGATGGGCCGCCCCATGCAGCCATCGATAGACACCGCCTATCTCGATTCGCGCGTCTACGCGCTCTACGACAAGATCCCGGCGCTGAACTACGGGCCGATTGCGGAAAACATTCACGGGGTCGACGAACGGGTCGACCTCGCCTCGGTCAAACGCACGACGGAGGTCACCGCCCGCTTCATCGCCGAGTGGTGCGGTGTTGAAGAGGTGGCAGACCAGACCTCTTCCTCCTGAAAAATGCATCCCTGCCAGAGAACCGTTTCTCCGCTCGACTGACTAACGGAATGAGACGCCGTGGCGCCGCCTGCACAGCGCGCAGCGCCACGGAGAGTTCCGACATGCATTCTTAAGGAGACGAACGATGATTGGTCCGACACCCGGAGGCACGATAGGCAGCAGCGGCGACGACGTGATGAACGGATCCGGCCTGGCGGACGTACTCTTCGGCCTGGCCGGCGACGACACGCTTTACGGCGAAGGAGGTGATGACACGCTCGATGGCGGCGCCGATGAAGACACGCTTTACGGCGGCAGCGGCCGGGACACTTTGGAAGGCGGAACCGAGAACGACTGGCTGGAAGGCGGCGAAGACGGCGATGATCTCGTCGGCGGCGACGGCGAGGACACCGCCGCCTATACGACCTCGAATGCCGGGGTGATCGTTGACATCAAGTATGGCACAGCCCTCGGCGGTCATGCCTTCGGCGACACATTTACATCGATTGAGAACATCACCGGGTCCGCTTTCGCCGATTTCCTTTATGGCGATGACGAGAGAAACCGGCTCGAGGGCGGAGGCGACAGCGATACGCTGAGAGGGCGCGGCGGCTGGGACATCCTGCATGGCGACGGCGGTGACGACTTCCTCTACGGCGACGAAGGCATCGATGACCTTTACGGCGGCAGCGGCGGCGACGAACTGCACGGTGGCAGCGGCGACGACTTCCTTGACGGGGGAACCGGGGCGGACATTCTCCATGGCGGCCGCGGCAACGATTTTCTCGACGCCAACTTAGGCGGCGTCAGCACCGACACCGAGTATCTTTACGGCGGCAACGGCAACGACGTGCTCAGGGGTCAGGACGGCACGGATCATCTCTATGGCGGCAGACATGACGACATCCTCAGCGGATATTGGGGAGATGATTTTCTCCACGGCGGCAATGGCGACGACATCCTGAATGGAGGCCGTGGCGGCGACGAAATCCGCGGCGGCAACGGGTCCGATACCGCGTCATACGCATTCTCCTGGGACGTTCAGATTGATCTCCAGAACAACGTGGTACTCGGAGGCGACGCGGATGGAGACAGCCTGTTCAGTATCGAGAACCTCATCGGGTCAGATTACGCCGACTGGCTCATTGGCGACGATCAGGACAATGTTCTCGAAGGCGGCGAAGATGGCGATTACCTCGCCGGAAACGCCGGCAGCGACACCGCCTCCTATGCGGGCTCGTCAGCGGGCGTAACCGTCGACCTGTCAGCGAACTACGTGAATGGCGGAGATGCGACCGGCGACACTCTGGTGTCCATCGAGAACCTTCTTGGATCGACCGAGGACGATGTCTTTATCGGCGATGATGACGACAATGTTCTGAACGGCGGTTCCGGTGACGACTGGATCGACGGCGGCGGCGGCGATGACACGATCATCGGCGGCTCCGGGAATGACCTCCTGATCGGCGGCGCGGACAACGACACATTCGTCATTGAGGAGTTCTCGTGGGGCGCACAGACAATTCTGGACTTCGACGCCGGAGCCGGCTCGCAGGACGTCATTGACCTGAGCGCCCTTGGATACGCCACATTGAGCGACGTTCTGGCGGTCAGCCGGGAGGTCGGCGGCGATACCGTGATCGATCTTGGCGACCAGCCCGAAATCACACTGGCCGGTGTGGGCCTGGGCGATCTGGCCGCGGATGATTTCCTCTTCGCCTAGACCCTTTCTTCTTACGGAAACGCTTGACCGGGTTTGCGCTCATCATTCAAACGTCAGGTGGACTTCATCGTAGAACGTCACACTGTTTTTGCGGATCCGTTTGTCCTCGGTGTTGTGGAAATGGCTGTCCGCTTTCAGGGCGTCCACAAGCGTTTTCCGTGGAACTTCGGTCGCCGGCGAGTGGCCGTGCACTCCGTGCTTGGTGGACATGACGGATGTCAAGCGTTCTGTAGTTGCCGCGGGTCCGCGGTTGTCCAGCAGGTTCCAGAGCGATTTTGGTGTGGCGTTCAGGCTGCCGTGATGGCCTACCTTGTACAGATCGACGGAGCTCAGTTTTCCGCGCACATCTTCATCCGCCAGGGCGTGCGACCAGTTTTCCCACTGCGCGTCACCGGGAAAGAGGAGAGACTTGTCGCCGACCGCGAACAACAGGATCAGGCTGGTGTTGTTCATCTGGTCGTCAAGTCTCCGCACCACGGGCAGGAGCATGTCGCTGCGCATCTTCTTCAGGCGGTGCCGGCCCCAGCGCGCCCAGGACGGGACCGTCTTCGCCACGTGCTCGGGAAAGAGTGACCGGCCTTCCTCCGCGGCGAGTTCCGCACCCGCTGCGGCCGCCTGCAGGTGCCAGTATTCCTCCTTGTGCCGGCTGCGCTGCTTTGCGATGGCACCGTTCTGGGTGAGAGTCGGAGGCCCCAGCACGTCGACGTCGACACCCGGCAGTATGGCGCTGGTGCCCGGATCATCGCCAAAACTGAGATAGCGTCGCTCCCGACCCATGGACATCAGGTTTTTCACGGCGCTCTTGTTGGCAATGTTGTTCTCTCCCAGGAACGAAAGGGCCTTGCGCACTTTCGGGTCGAACCGCGCCTCCGCGCCCGCCGTTCCAGCGGCCTTTCCATCCGCCCTTGCGATCTGCAGCACGCGCTGCGACAGGAGATTCATGTTGGCCAGAGACTTCGCGAATGAACGCGACGCATCGCTTTGGTCCGGGCTCGCCAGTGCATCCCTGTCCGCGTCGGGATGCTCGGTCCATGGTTGCAGCACCAAAGTTGGATTGCAGGACGCGATGACGTTTCCCGGCGCATCGCCCTTTGTGTTCGTCCGGAATCCATAGATGTGATCCTTGTGCCGGTGGGTGGCAACGATCACGTCAAGCTTGCCGCCGCAAAGATCCTTGATCTGCTCGGCGACGCGGGTCAGGAAGTTCGCCGGCCGCGACGGCGGCTGGCGTGTCGAGCCGAAGTCAACCAGAACATGCCGCCGCATGGTGCCGGGATATTGAAAGCGCAGCAGGAAGCAATCGCCGAATCCCACATTGAATGCAAAAAGTGTCGCGGAGTCTGGTTTTTGCGTCATCAGCTCCAGACCTCGCTTCGAAGACCAGGCTCATCTGCCCCACGGCGCCGGTGCAACTCCGCAAACGGTCTTTTTGGCTGGCTGTCTTCACTCAGCGCGCCACGGCTCCAGAGACTGTTCAGCCTCTCAAGCTGGTGCTGCCCGTTGGCAATCCGATTATGGACATGGAATTTGAGCCGGCCGAATTCATCGAAGATAAGCGTGCCGCCGCCGACAAGGTCGATGTGCTCGCCCTCTGCTTTTGACGCCGGAAAATCGATGCCGAGGCGCTTGAGATCCTCGCTTGTCGCCCTCTTCAGTATCTGGTGGTATTCCGCAACCGTTTCACGAAGGATGAAACCCTCCGGGCCGATACGCCAAACAGGGCGCACGGAATCGATCTTGGTGAATATGTCCCGGTCGAGACCCAGCACGTCGTAATTGTCCCACAGGAGCTTGAACATACCCTCCCGGTTCCAGCGCATGGAGTCCATGTTTGCACGGGCGTAGCTGATGTCTCTGCCTTGTGTCCCCGCTCCCCAAACACCCGCCTCCTGTTCGCCGCCGCTGTAGGCAGGCTCGATGCCATAGGCCGCAAACGATGCCCGGAACGCATCTCGATACTTGTATGTTTCATCGTCGGGACAGACTTGCCAGTCGGCCGTCAAGACGGCACTCAGGAAATCCCTGAAGTCGACATGCACCGGGGGAAGATAGTCGATCGCCCGGATCATCATCTGCAGCAGATGGCCCGCCGCCTTGGCGCCCTCCTCCGCCACCCGCCAGGCCGCAACGCGCGAGGCCTGGTCCGGCCCGTCGAACTTGAGTTTTCCGGTCAGACGTTTGTCCCACACCTTCTGGAAGCCGTTCATGACGGCGGCAACGAGAATTTCGCCGCGGTCATGCGGTTCCCTGAAATTCTCATCGGTGTAAAGACTTTTTGACGGCTTGAGTTCGGTTGAGCGGCGCAAGGCGTCCCGCCCCATACCCCGGACCGCACCGCCCATCTGCTTTGCAAGGCCAAACAGAATGTCCTGCTTTTGAATGGCCATCCTCGCTTCGGCGACGGAAACCGTCCTGGCCTGCCTGGTGGGGTTGAGATAATCGTTGACGGCGAACTGCACGAGTTCCTGGTTTTGCAGCGTTTTCAGAATGGCGATGATGTCGGCAAAGCCCTCGTGAAAGGCCGCCTGATCGTCGGAGGACGGGCGCATGAGCTGTTTGCGCAGCCCGTCGATGAGGGCGTGCGTGGTCTCATGAGTAACAATATCGTGAGACAGACACGTGAACACTTTATCGCTGTCGGGGCCGCGGGTCGGAAAATAGCCGAAGGCCAGGCACTCGTCGTACTTGGAGTAAAACGCGTTGGGCTCCGCAAAGGCATGCGGGAAGACCTTCAATTGGTGGCTGTCATAGTCGAAGCCCCAGGAAAGATGCCGCCCCAGGGCGCGTTCGAACTCGAACAGGGTCGAAGCAACGATTCCATAAACGTTCTGGGCGTGGAATTGCGGGTCGCTTACCAGCCTGTCCAAATCCCGCTCGGGTTCGAAAGGATCATCGTGCGGGATGTCGAACGGCCCATAGAAACGATCCGCAGACGCATCGTAATCGATGACTTCGATGCGGCTGCCCCGGGGCCCGGAAAACAAGGGTTCTGAGGGCACCGTGACTTGGGTGGTCAGCGCATTGCCCCGATCGGTTACGCTTGGATCCTGAGCCAGAACCGTCAGCCGCCGTGTCGACGGTTGCTGAACTCTAATGGAATCGGCGTTCATCACTGCAGCCCCCTTGTGTGAAACTATGCGACGGCGCGTCGTCCCGGTCTAGTTTCTCGACACCACCTGAATTTCATAGGCCCCTGTCGCATTCGGATCGAAGTGGCGCACCCGGGCGAAGTATGTCCCGGGGGAAAGCACCTGCTCCACTCTCGAATTCCTTCCATGGCCGCCATCATCATCTTCCGCAATCAGGTCGGAGCTGCTGTTCGGTCCGAAAAGCGACAAGTAGAGATCGGTACCGCCGCTCGTCTCCACCACGAAGGTACCGGTCTTTGCGACGGTGAAACTGAAAAGGTCTTCCTCGCCGGCATTGGCGATCGAACTGCTCATCGCTTCGAAGACGGGCAACTCTACCGTAGTCACCCCGGTGCCCGACTGTCCCGGATACATCTTGGCGCTGGCGACAAACGCCGTATCGGTTACCGAAAGATCGTCATTTCCCTTGGTGCCGCCCGGCAAGTTCTGTGTCCAGTTGCCGGGAAATTCGTAAAGCATGACGGAATCTGCATCGAAATTGGTTCCATGAACGTGGTTTGCGGCATACTTGCGCAACACATTGTGGCGGGTCTGCTCCTCCGACCAGAAATTGGGTGGACCGGCCAAAGCCCGGATCACTTCCTGTTCGTTCCAGACGATACCCCCGTCCGGATTTTGGTGCTCATGACCGAGCGCGATCATGTGACCGAATTCGTGCAGTATGACTCCCTTGTCGACCCAGCCCAGATTCATGGTGGCCGCGTGGATGGGAATGTTCTTGTTGTCGAGCCCGACATACGACCAGGCGCCGTCGCTCGAATCAAAGGAAATGCGGACTTCGGCGTTCGGATCGTCGGTGAACTCAAACTCGAGGTTGGCATGGTTTGTCCATTTCGGCGCGTGCTTCTTGACCAGCTTGTGGTCGGCGGCCGAACCGCCCAGGAAGCGGATGCGAAGCGTGCTTCCGTTAACCCACTGTTTGCCGACCGGCGAAATGGCCGACACCCTCCCGCTGCCCGTGACGCGCATGCGGTGGGGCTTTGCCAGATTCCATGGAAGAACTTTGTCGAAACACAAATGGGGTGCTTTAGCCATTTTACTCTCCTTTGAAACTGCAGCTCAGTATGACGGCAAATATCTCCTGTCTCACATTTGAATGAATTCTCGGGCGACATGAGTGGTGATCATCTGATTGCGGCGTTTTTCTCCATGGGTTCATAGTGGCTGCAAGATGATGCCTGGATGAAGAAAACAACAGCCGCCGTGAGTCGAGCGTGAATCGTGCGCCGTCACTTTGGCAACACAATGGAAACTCGGTGGCTGATGCGCCAACCGGCGTCACTTGTCGAGATAGGCCGACCACAGAGCGCTGCATTCCGCGCCCAGCACGCCGGACACCGCGGTCATCTTGCGCTGCATGCCCGCATAGGTGTCGTCAACCGGACCGAAGACCTCTTCCATCGCGTCGGGAGCGAGGTCCAGCGTTTCTCGCATGGAGAGTCCGAACACCGCCGTCGTGATCCCCGCATACCACGCCGCGCCGGAACACATGCAGCACGGCTCGACGGTCGAGACCAGGATACAGTCGCTCAGATCGGGACCGCGCGCGTCGACCGCCAGGCGCACCACGTCGAATTCCGCGTGCCGGGTCGGATCGTTCAGACCCTCGACCCTGTCGTGGGCGCGAGCCACCACAGCGCCGTCATTGGTGACGATTACGGTGCCATAGGGCATCTCGCCCTCGTCGAGAGCGATGCGCGCCTCGTCGAGCGCCGTCCGCATCGCCGTTTCGTAGAGTGCATCGGTGGTCATGGAGTTCCCCGAAATGCGCCGTTGGGCCGCCTATTGCTGGCTGACCTGGTTGACTTTCGTGCCCTCATCAAGCGCCTCCACCGCATCGGCGCGGCCGGCACCGAATTGCGGGTCGGTGCCTTTTGGCCCGAGATCATGTGCACTGCGGGTGATGAGGGTGTGGATCTCTTTCGGTGTCAGGTTCGGGTCGCTCTCAAGCAACAGCGCCACCAGACCGCTGATATGGGCCGTCGCCAACGAGGTGCCCGACATCATGCCGAACCGGCCGCCGGGGACCGCCACCAGAATATCGACACCCGGGGCGGCAAGCGCAATATGGGCGCCCCGGTTGGCCCGCTTGTAGAGCTTGTCGGTGAAATCCGTCGCGGTCACCGCAATGACATGTTCGTGGGCCGCCGGATAAAGCGGTGGCGCCTCGGGGCCGGCATTACCGGAGGCCGCCACCATGATGATGCCGCGAGCATGGGCCGCGTCGACCAGCTTGAGAAGCAGCGCGTCCTTAGGCCCGGCAAAGCTCATGTTGAAGACCTGCGCACCGCGGCGCTCGGCCCAGTTCATTCCGCGCGCCAGCGACATGGTATCGGCTTCGCCCAGCCCGCCGTCTTCGGCCACAAATGCCCTTACCGCCAGAATGCCCGCCCTTGGTGCAACACCGCGCAGGGTTTTCTGCGCCGCGATGATGCCGCTGATCGCGGTACCATGGGGATCGGCCTTGTCGCCGCCGGTCGGCACCGCGTCGAAAGCCTCCAGCACCACGCCTGTCAGTTCGGGGTGCGCGGTGTCGATCTGCGTGTCGATCACTGCGATCTTGACGGTCCTGCCGGTGGCCCGCTTGTGGGCGGCGGGCACCCTCAGTTTGGCGAGGGCATATTGCAGTTCCGCCTGCGCGTCGTCCTGTGCACTGAGTTCGGCGCTGCCCTGACTGCCGAACACGTAGTTCGGCTGCGCGGCGACCACACGGCCGTCCGCCTGTAATGCGGCAACCACATCGGCGACGCTGCGTCCGGGCGCAAACGAGAAGCGGTGAATATCGGCGTCGAGCATCTCGATGAAGAGTCCGTCCACATAGGTGAGTCCATACTGCTGGGCGAGACTTTCAAGCAGCGTCTGCGGCGCGCGGGCATCGAACGACACCAGAACCTGGGACTGCCGTATACGGGTCGCCAGATCCGGAACCGGCGGAAACTCGCGCGTCGGCGTCTGTTTCAGATAGGCCCGCACATGCGGGGGCAGGAGATCGCTGCCGGCCACCACGTCACGGGGCGTTTTCGGATCCATTACCGGCGGTTTGACCTTCGGCTGTGCGACCTTCGGCTTTGCCGGTTTGACCACCCGCTTCTTCTTTTGCGGCGTTGCCGTCGGCGTCGGCTTCGTCGGAGTAGGCTGCGTCGGAGTGGAGGTCGTCGTGCGCTTGCGCAGGCCCTTGAGCCGCCTCTTCTGAGCCGGGGTCTTGATGACCCGGCCGCGGCGCAACCTGGTCTGCGCCTGCACCGGGTTGACGAAACCCGGAACAGAAAACCAGGAGCCTGACCGGTCCTGCTTCGCATCACCCTGCCCCAGCGCGGCCACGCCCAGAACAATAGCGCCAAGGACAACGACCCTGTTCCACAGCCGGGATATGAGGACGCGCCGGACGTTTGACGGTTTCGATGACATGACAACTCAACCTTTCACGTCAGCTCAACGGGCCGACAAACCGGACCAGGGGGTCGGCGCGCACCCGGTCAAGCAGCGCATCGCGGTCGGCATCGGTCAGAACCTCCGGCGCGAGCCGGACCGTGTAAAGGCCGCCGGCCCTCGGGCCATCGACGATGCTTGCATCGAAGGCGGTCAGGAAAGCGGCAACTTCGTCCATGGTGGCGCCTTCCGCAAAGCCGATGATCGCAGCCGTGCCGGCGGTCACCGGAGTTTCGCCATTGCCGGTGGCGGACTGAAACTTCGACCCGCTGTTCATCACGACGCCCAGCGTCACCGCCTGGGCGCAGATCACCGCGACGGCAAGGGTTGCCCCAAAAGCCACGGCGCGCGGCGACATGTCGCCGAACCAGTCGAAGATGCTCTGCACCAGGCCAGTGCCGGACGCCTTGAAAGCCTCGGGGCTTTCCTGTGCGACCTGCTTCATCAGCCGGTCGATCGCGCCGGCGGACGGCGATCCAAGTGCTTCGTTGACGCCGATTGTCTCGTCCATTTCCTCGCGCACCAGCGCCATATGGGCGCTCAGTTCCGGATGCGCCTTGATATAGGCATCCACACGGGCGGTTTCATCAGGTTCCAGGGTGCCGGCCGCATACCACGGCAGCAGCAGTTCGATTTCTTCGCGCTCATCGCGCCTTGCGTTATCGGGGCTCATGGCCAACCTCTCTCAACTCCGGCTTCAAGAAGCAGAGCCGACAGCGCCTTGCGGGCATAGAACATGCGGGTCTTCACGGTCGCTTCCGCGGTTTCGGTGATCTCGCTCACTTCGCGCACGGACTTCTCGTGATAGTAGACCAGGTCGATCACCTCGCGGTGTTCCTCACTCAGCCGTTCAAGACAACTTCGGATGATGCTTCTCTTATCGGTTTTTTGTGCCGCGACCTCCGGAGTGTCCCCCGCGTCTGGAATTTCCTCGGCCATCCCGTCGTCGAGCGCTTCGTCTCTGCGCCGCCTCAGCGAGGAAATCGCCTTGTTGCGGGCAATGGCGTAGAGCCAGGTGGTCGGTGCCGAGCGGCCTTCGAATTTAGCCGCGTTCCGCCAGACATCAATGAACACTTCATTGGCCAGTTCTTCCGCGATGGCCTCATTGGAGACCAGTCGCGTGATAAACCGATAGATCCGGACATTGTGGCGCCCATAGAGAGCCTGCAACGCGCCCGCATCCTTTGCGGCCACGCGGGTGATGAGGTCCAGGTCGGTCGGCGCCTCAACCATCGGCTTTCCAGCATGCATCCATCGGTTCACACCCTATTGGACGCAATCGGCACTGGAAAGGTTCAAATGGATTTGGAGGTCCGGTGTCACGTCGAGTGCAAATTCCTAGAGTAAGCACCCGTCGCGCGGTAACATGCGGCCGGATCCCGACAGGCCGCACCCACACCGGAGGAATTCCCCATGTCCGACCAGCTGACGTTCTACACCAACCCCATGTCGCGCGGCCGGATTGCCCGCTGGATGCTCGAAGAGACCGGCCAGCCCTACGAAACCAAGGTCATCGACTACGGTCCGGATATGAAATCGGCCGACTATCTCGCAATCAATCCGATGGGAAAGGTGCCGGCCCTCGCCCACGGCGACGTGGTGGTCACCGAGTGCGCCGCGATCTGCGCCTATCTCGCCGACGCGTTTCCCGATGCCGGGCTGGCGCCGCCGCCCGCCGATCCGCTGCGCGGCCCATATTATCGCTGGCTGTTCTTCGCCGCCGGTCCGCTGGAGGCCGCCACCACCAACAAGGCGTTCGGCTTTTCCATTTCCGACGAACAGCAGGGCATGGCCGGCTACGGCGACCTCGCCCGCGTCCTCGCCGTGCTGGAAGCCGCCCTCACCGACCGCGATTACATCGTTGGCGACAGGTTTTCTGCCGCCGACCTCTATATCGGCTCGCATCTCGGCTGGGGCATGCAATTCGGCACCATCGAAAAATCGCCGACCTTCGAGCGCTATCACAAGAACCTCGGTGCGCGCGACGCCGCACGGCGGGCCAACGACATCGACAACGCGCTGATGCCGGAACATCCGCATCCCTCCGCAAACGCCTGAAGCCGGAAAGTCCCTGCCATGTCAGACCCCATCGCCCTCGGCGACATCACAATCGAGCGCATCGTCGAGCAGGAAGGCCCGTTCTTCGATGTCTTCGAGTTCTTCAATGACCTCGAGCCGGAGGTGCTGCAGGAACATCGCGGCTGGCTCCATCCGATGTTTGTCGATGTCGACAACTCAAAGCTCAATCTGTGCGTCCAAAGCTACCTTGTGCGCACGCCGCATCACACGATCCTGATCGACAGCTGCGTCGGCAACCACAAGCCGCGCCCCGCCCGGCCCATGTGGGACATGATGGCGTCTGACCGTTACGAGAAGAATTTCAAGGCGGCGGGTGTCACCTTCGAGGATATCGACTATGTCATGTGCACCCATCTGCACACCGACCATGTCGGCTGGAACACCAGGCTGGAGGACGGCCGCTGGGTGCCGACCTTCCCCAACGCGCGCTATGTCTTCGCCGACCGCGAACTGACGTTCTGGAGCGAAAAGGCGGAGGCCGACCCCGAAAGCTGCCTCTGGGTGATGGATTCCGTTCTGCCCATCGTCGACGCCGACAAGGCCGAAATCGTGAAGTCGGACCACTGGCTGAACGATCACGTGCAGTTGATCCCCTCGCCCGGGCACACCATCGACCACTATTCGGTCCTTGCCGGAAAGTCGGGCGCCGACGCGCTCATCACCGGCGACATGGTGCACTCGCCCCTGCAGGGCCGCTATCCCGAGCTCGGCATGTTCTCCGACTATGATTCTGCCCAGGCCGGCCGCACAAGGCGCGAGATCTTCGGCCGCTTCTGCGACACCTCGACACTGCTCTGCACCGCCCACTTCCCATCTCCGTCCACAGCCCGCATCACCCGGTGGGACGATGCGTTCCGGCTTGCGTGAGAATTTGTCATGACCTTCGGCCGCATTCTCCTAGGGACGCTCTTCGTCCTCTCCGCTCTACCCATTGGCGTGGTGATAGGCGGTTACATCGGCAGCCGCTATTTCGTGCCCGGAGGCACGGGCCTCACCAATCCGGTGGTCGCCCTCTACTACGGCGCTTTCGGTGCGGTTATTACCGGCGTCATTGCTCTTGTTCTGACGATCTATCTCAGCCGTGGATGGCTGCTCGGCGTCTCGTTGCCGGTGATTGTCATTGGCCTCATCTGCGCCCTTGCCTTCTGGACCATCTACCTCAAAGCGAAATCCAAGAGCGACGCGCATCTTGACGAAGCATACGACAAGCTCAACAAGTTCGAAGTGTCGCTGACCTATGAGGACGCCGTGGCCGATCCGCCGTTCCGCAGTATGAATATCGACTGGGGCAAACGCGGCTACACCGCCGTGGAGAGCGGTGCGAAGGGGCGCTCCTGCATGGCTTCCCTTTCCGGCAAGGAGGCTGTCGCCGTTCTCACCGCATTGCGCAATGCGGACGCGGTCCTCATCAAGACACCGAACCCGTGCGCCGGCACATCGGGCGCGGTCGAGCGTACAATCACCTGGCGCATCCACGAAGCCAAACCGCCGGACACGGAAGGGACCGTTGCCCTGACCGCGGCCTGTGCCAAGCAGCACCCGGAACTGGCGGAACCGTTCAACGTCGCGGATAAGATCTTCAAGAACGGCGATCTGCCGAAGGGGTGCACGCACACCGTTCAGTAGGTGTCTTCCAGCCCGTTGCCGCCATAGAGCCAGGCGAGGCGGTCGTACCACTGGTCCGGCGTGCATGCACCATCACCTGGCGCATCGACGAAGCCAAGCCGCCCGACAAGGAGGGCAATCTCACCCTCACCGCGGCCTGCGCCGCGTATCATCCCGAACTGGCGAAACCCTTCGAGGTGGCGGAAAGAACCTTCGCCGATAACAGCTATCCAAAGGACTGAGACTGAATCAATACTCGTCTTGACCTGCGGTAGGGCGATCACTGGATCGGCAAACAATCCACAAGACTAGTGGCGAATTCGCCATTTCTTGCGTCTTTCTGCAAGACATGAAATACTTTTGCTCGAGATGGCCTACTGGGGTACCGAGATACGGCTTGTTTGCCTATGTGTGGCTTTGCTGCTTTCTCTTTCTGGATCGATTGCGAATGCGGAGAGTGACCAGCGCGGCGCATTGGATGTTAGCGTCAGTGATCGGTACGGAAATCCTCTCGGCAAGCAGCGTTTCTACTCAAAATCATACGCTCTGGTCATTGGGATAGATGACTATCGCGATTCCGCCTGGCCTTCGCTGTCCAAAGCGAAGGAGGACGCCCAAGCAGTTGCGCTCGAGCTCATCGAGCGAGGCTTTGATGTGGTGCTTGAAACCGATCTCAATGCGAGCGAACTTCAGCACAGCATCAGAAAGTTCATGCATGAGAAAGGGGCCGATCCCGAGGCGCGTCTGTTCATCTGGTTTGCGGGTCACGGCCACACCATAAAGAACGAGCACACGGAGGCGGAAGTCGGTTACCTTGTCCCCTCCGACGCACCGGACCCCGGCAATGGCGTCGGGTTTCTCAGCCACGCCCTCCCTCTCGTGCAGTTCAATGTGTGGCTTCAGCAAATCAATGCCAAACACCTTTTAGTCGTGTTTGACAGCTGTTTCTCCGGCTCGATACTGAGTGGCCTTCGCGCCGGTCCCCCGCCTTTCATTCTGGAAGCGGCGGCTCTCCCAGTTCGGATGTTCATCTCGTCCGGGAAGGCCGGCCAGAAGGTGCGCGACGACGGCTTCTTCAGGCGGGCATTCATCACGGCTCTATCGGAAGGCGACCTCTCCGCGGATGGCAATCGCGACGGATATGTCACTGGCACGGAGCTGGGTGCATTTCTGCAAATGCAAGTGGCAAACTATACAAACAACGCACAAACACCTCAGTTCGCAAAATGGAAGGGTTTCAAGCAGGACCTCGGCGACTTCGTGTTTGCAGTCGACCGGCTGGATACGAACTCCGAGGAAGACTTGGCCCCCGTCGTTGAGGCAATCGACGATCCGATACTTGAGGCCACAAACAGTACGGTCGAAGAGGCGAATGTAATTCCGACCAGCGCGGATCCGGAACACACCGTCGAGCAGGGGCCGGACATAACGGACGGGTCAGCCACACGATTACCATCCGAAGAGGATCTGGTTTTTGATATCCAGAAAGAACTGGTGGCTCTTGGCTATGATGTCGGTGCTATTGACGGCAAATATGGACCCAACACCAAGAAGGCGCTCAATCAATTTTATCAAGATATTGAGATCGAAGTTCCTCCCAAACTCGAAGATCTCGACCTTGGCCAACTACAGAGCCTGAACCCACCCGTCTTGTCGGGCTGCTTGAAGCTAAGGGTGCAGGTGGATGAACGCGATTCAGGTGGCTCAAGATGGGATGAATGGAACGGTGTCTATGGTGACCCCGACATAATCATAACGGACAAGGTAACCGGCAGGGCATCACCGGAGTGCAGTAACACCTATACCTGCAACTGGCAGGCCGACGTCCGATTGGGTGAGATCCATCTCTCGTTGATCGACTCAGATGCCAACGACGATGATACGATTGGCTCCGGAATATGCTCCACAGACAAAAGAGCATGCCGCCTCGGCCATGCAAAAATCGCTCTGCTCGGGAGCTGTGAGGGATTCTAGCAACCCTTAACCCTCCTCCAGCCCGTTGCCGCCATAGAGCCAGGCGAGGCGGTCGTACCACTCGTCCGGCGTGCGCGCGCTCATGATGGCGTTGCGCATCTGGGCGCTCGCGCCGGCCGGGTGATAGACATATTCGCCTATTAGCCTTGACCCCATGACCACCCGTGTCGTGCGCACCACCCGGCGCGCCCGGTAGGCTTCGAAGGCCGCGTCGAGATCGTCATGGGTTGCCACCATTTCGCTCAGGCAGACCGCGTCCTCCATCGCCATGCACGCGCCTTGCGCCATGTATTGCAGCATCGGATGGGCGGCGTCGCCGAGCAGGACGGCGCGGCCGTCGACCCAGTTCTCAATGGGCTCGCGGTCGCACAACACCCATAGTTTCCAGTTTTGCCCGTGCTCGATGACCTGCTGCGCGCGCGGATGAATATGCTCGAACCCGCGCCGCACCTCGTCCTTCGAAACCGGCACCCCCGCAACCGCCTCTTCCACGTCGTTGTGATAGGTGACCACCAGGTTGAACACCTCCCAGCCCTTGAGCGGGTAGTGAACGATGTGGCACTTGGGTCCGGCCCACAACGTGGCCGCGTTCCAGCGCAGGTCTTCCGGCATGCGGTCCGTCGGGATCACCGAACGGTAGGTGGTGTGGCCGGAGACACGCGGGTCGCCGTCTCCCACCAATTGCGCCCGCACCGGCGAATTGAGCCCGTCGGCGCCGATCAGCGCGGCGCCCTTGACCGGGTCCTTGCCGGCGACTTGAACGGTAACCGCGCCATCATCCTGGGCATAGCCCTCGACCCGATGGCTGGTCCTCAGATCAACAAGATCGTGCGCCCGGCAGGCGTCAAGGATCGCGCCATGCAGGTCGGCCCGGTGCACCACCGCATAGGGGTTCTTGAAGCGGGCACGGAACGCCTCGTCGAGGGGAATATGGCAGATTTCTTCGCCGTTGAGCCCGTCCATCAGGCGCAGCCGGTCGATATAGACCGCGCCGGCGCGGGCTTCGTCGCCGACACCGAGATAGTCGAAACAGTGGAATGCATTGGGTCCGAGCTGGATGCCGGCGCCGATTTCACCCAGCTGCGAGGCCTGTTCGAGGACAATCGAGGCCCGACCCTTGCGCGCCAGCCCCAGCGCCGCGGCAAGCCCGCCTATTCCGCCTCCCGCGATGATAAACGGCTTTCCGGCCATGCCCACTCCCCGTCAGTCCTAACCCGGTCCCGAGAGTGTTATGCCCATAGGGCCGCCATCGGCAAGGCCAAATCGGGAAAGGCTATTGGTAGACCGCCACCGGATCGCCCAGCACATCCATGACCGGCACGGCGCCCAGCCCCGGCGCGTCCGGCGCGCTGATATGACCGTTCTCGGCCGCAGCGCCGCGCGACGCGGCGACCGTCAGCATGGAGGCGCAATCCCAGGTGCCGATGAGCGCGTCCCGCGGCGTCGACTGGGCGAGATGCGCGGTCATCGTGTCGGACATGGCGCCGCCGCCGGTGTCCATGATCAGGAGCTTGATGCCGCAGGCAAGGCAGAAATCGCGCATCAGCTTTGCCTTGGTCAGGCCTCCGACACGGCTCACCTTGATGTTGACGATCTCGGCCGCCCGCTCCGCCTGCGCCCGCACCAGATCGGCCATCTCCTTGATGCCTTCGTCGAGCGAGATCGGATGGCTGGTGGCGCGGCGCACCTGGAGATTCTCCTCGAACGTCTCGCAGGGCTGTTCGAAGAATACCCTGAGATCACGCACCTGGTTCATGACGGCAATCGCGTCCGCCGGCAGCCACGAGCGGTTGAGGTCGAGGAAGATCGTCTCGCCGCTTTCCTGGGCCGCGTTGAGATGGCGGATGCGAGCAACATCGAGATCGGGATCGGCGCCCCCGATCTTCGCCGAATGAAGCCGGTACCCGTCTGCCCTGAAATCCTCGACGGTGCGTACCATTTCCTCCGGCGTGCCGGTCGAGACACTGGATGCAATTGGCACCGGTCCGCCATAGCGCCCGCCGAGCAGTTCGCAGACCGGCAGGCCGCAGACCTGCCCGAAGATGTCCCAACAGGCGATATCCACCGGCGCCTTGATGTAGGGATGGCCGGGCAGCGCAAGGTCCATCACCCGGTTGATCCGGGCGGGGACGCGCGGATCGAGCCCGATCAACTGGGGGCTGAGCTCTTCGAGCCCGGCGCGAATACCGCGCCCAAAGGCCGGCAGGTAGGTGACGCCCCAGGGACAGCCCTCGCCCCAGCCGGTGAAGCCCGCGTCGGTTTCGACCGACACCATGGTGCTGTCGAGCGCGTCGAAGCGCAGCTTGCCGCCGGACAGGAAGTAGGGCTTCTTGAGCGGCAGATCGGCCTGATAGACGGAAATTCGAGTGATCTTCATCCGGGGTCAAACCTCAGGCGGCAGAACGACGAAATTGCCGACATGGCTCTTTTGCAGGAACGCGTCCTGCGCTTCGCGCAGTTCGGCAAGCGGCCAGGTCTTGGCCAGCAGAGGCTTGATTTCGCCGCGCTCGATGTAACCGACAAGATCGGCGAACATGCCCGGCGGCACGATGGTGGCGCCGGTATAGGTGTGGTCGTTGAGATAGAAGGTGCGCAGGTCAAACTCGACAATCGGCCCGGCGATGGCGCCGGCGCAGGTGTAGCGTCCGCCGCGGCACAGGACCTCGATCATCTGCGGCCACAGATCGCCGCCGACCACGTCCGCCACCACGTCGACTTCGGCCCGGCCGGTCGCGGCCTCGATGGCGGCGCGCAGGTCGTCCGGCGCCCGCGGCAGCACCCAGTCGGCGCCGACATCACGGACCTGATCGGCCTTGCTCTCACCCGACAGCGCGACAACCGAAGCGCCGCGCCGTTTCGACAACTGGATCAGCGCCGATCCGACGCCACCCGACGCACCCGGCACCAGCACGGTGTCGCCGTCGCCCACATTGGCCCGGTGCAGCATGTTTTCGGCGGTGACGTACGATGTGGCGAAGGTTGCCAGTTCGGCGTCCGAAAGGCCGCTCTCGATGGCATGGACCTGGCGCGCGCTCACGCTGGTGAACTGCGCATAGCCGCCGTCCGATTCCGATCCGTAATAGCCGCACTTGTCCATGTTCATCGGGTCCGACCAGTCGCGCAGCCAGGTGTCGATCAGCACTCGCTTGCCCATGAGGCTCTTGTCCGCCTCCGGCCCCGCATCCACCACCCGGCCACAGACATCGGCGCCCTGAATACGCGGGAAGTTGAGACCCGCGCCCCAGCCGCCGGACTCCTCGGTGATCTCGTCGAAACCTTTGGCGCCCCCTTCAGCATGGGTCCCTTCACGCACGGTCTTGGAGTACCAGCCGGTGCGGGTGTTGATGTCGGTGTTGTTCATGCCGCAAGCGCCGACCGCGATCAGCACCTCATCGCCCTCAGGCACCGGCACCGGCCAGTCCTCGCGATACTCCAGCATGTCGAGCCCGCCATGGCCGGTGAGCACCATGGCCGCCATCGTTTTTGGAAGTTCCGTCATCGGTTCAACATCCCCTGCCGTGAGCTGCATCGCATCAGGCAGCCGGTTTAGCGGTCCGCAAAGGGCGGTGACAGTGCAAAAATTTCATCGCACGTCCCCCGTTCAAGACAAGCGGCCTGCGTTACCGCGCTTCCGACAAGATCCAGTCCCTGAAGGCCCGAAGCGACGGATTGACCAGCGCCCCCTTTGGATAGGCCAGAAAGTAGCCGTAGTCGGAAAGCTCGACTTCGGAGATCTTCAACAACCGTCCGCTTTCCATCTCATCCGCAACCAGCGCGTCGTAAAGCGCCACGCCCTGACCATCGATCACCGCCTGCACCCGCACATTGGGATCGGGAATGACGAGCCCGTCCCAGGACGGGCGCAGCGGCATCCCGGCGGCTTCGTGCCAATCGAGCCAGGCTCTACTGCCTTCGCGGTCGTGCAGCAGGGTTGTTTGCGACAGCACGTATTCGATCCCGGTGTCGGCAACCCGTTGTGCGATCGCGGCACCGGCGGTGGCAAAGGCCGGACACGGCAACAGGGGTTCGATCTCCAGATCCGCCCAGTCGCCGCGGCCCCAGCGGATGGCCATGTCGATATGCGCCGTTTCAAGGCCGATGAGGTCGACCAGCGGCTGCAGTCTGAGCCCGATCCGCGGGTGTACGCCCATGAAGGTCATCAGCCGAGGCGACAGCCAGCGCGAGGCGAAATAGGTGGCCATGCCGACGGTGATACGTGTGCTGTCTTCTTCGCGCAGGCGGACGATTTCGCGTTCCAGGTCGAGGAATGCCGTTTGCGAAAGATGCCACAGCCGCTTGCCTTTTTCGGTCAGCGCGATGCCGCGATTGCCGCGCACAAAGACCTCGAACCCCAGCTCGGTTTCGAGCCGTTTGACCTGATAGCTCACCGCGCCCTTGGTCAGGTTCAGTTCGCCGGCCGCAGCCGTAAAGCTCAGGTGCCGGGCAACCACATCGAACAGGCGAAGGTTGTCGAAAGAGCGAAATCGCATGTCTTGTGTTTAATTACTTTGTACGCAACGTACAAATCATTTGGTTTGTGCCCGGCCGAAAAATGCACTTTCCTTGGAATTCAGCCGCGTTCGCAGTGACACGGCATAGCTCCAGCGGACAGCCCTTGGCAAAGTCGCGCAAATTCTTTGATCGAGCCTGCGAGCCATGATTGAGGTGGACCATCACGCCGACGGGCAACAGGCCCCGATCCGGCAGACGCGGACCGGCGGGCGCGCCGCCCGGGTTGCGCGCCGCGCCTGCGAGGCCGCGGCCATTTCAGCGGACTTCCTGCGCAAGATACCTGCCTATGAATTGCTCGGCGAAGACGCCCTGGAGAAACTGGAATCCCACGCAGACTGGATCCTGCAGGAAATCGGCATCGAGTTTCGCGGCGACGCAGAAGCGCTGGCCCTGTTCAAAGACGCCGGCGCCTCGGTCGACGGCTGCCGGGTGCGCTTCGATCCCGGCCACGCCCGCGCCCTATGCTCGACGGCGCCCGAGACCTTCCGCATGGAGGGCCGAGACCCGGCGTCTTCGATCACGCTGGGCGGTGACAACGTGGTTTTCATGCCGGCCTACGGTCCGCCCTTCGTCACCGATCTCGACAATGGGCGGCGCTATGCAACCATCGAGGATTTCCGCAATTTCGTGAAACTCGCCTATGCCTCGCCGTGGCTGAACCATTCCGGCGGCACCGTGTGTGAACCGGTGGACCTGCCGGTCAACAAGCGCCATCTCGACATGGTCTATGCGCATCTGCGCTATTCGACCAAGCCCTTCATGGGCTCGGTGACGGCGCCGGAACGGGCCGAAGACTCGATCGCCATGGCCCGGCTGGTGTTCGGCGATGCTCACCTGGAAGAGCACTGCGTCATCCAGGGCAACATCAATGTCAACTCACCCCTGGTCTATGACGACGTCATGTCCGGCGCGCTGCGCGCCTATGCTGCCGCCGGTCAGTCCGTGGTGGTCTCTCCGTTTATCCTCGGCGGCGCCATGGGACCGGTGACCCAGCCCGCCCTTCTCGCCCAGTCGCACGCCGAAGCCATGGCCGGGATTGCGCTGACGCAACTTGTGCGCAAGGGCGCGCCGGTGGTTTACGGCAACTTCCTCACCACCATGAATCTCAAGACCGGCGCCCCGACCTTCGGCACTCCGGAAGCCAATCTCTCCACTTTCGCCATTGCCCAGTTGTGCCGCCGGTTGCGCCTGCCGCTGCGCTGTGGCGGCCACCTGACCGCGTCCAAGGTCGCCGACGGCCAGGCCATGCAGGAATCCGCCGCCAGCATGTTGGCCGGGATCATGGCCGGTTCCAACTTCGTCTTCCATGCCGCCGGATGGCTCGAAGGCGGCCTCACCATGGGGTACGAGAAGTTCGCGATGGATCTCGACCACTGCGGCATGATGTTGCGCATGATCGGCGGCCTGACCATCGACCGCGAGAGCCTCGCCGCCGACGCCTATCGCGAGGCTGGCCCCGGCGGCGCTTATCTCAGCACCGCCCATACACTGGCGCATTTCGAGACCGCCAATTACGACTCCGCCCTCGCCGACACCGCGTCCTTCGAGCAATGGACCGAAGACGGCTCGCGCGACACGGAGCGGCGCGCCAACAGCCGTTGGAAAGAGATGCTTGGCAGTTACAGCGCACCGCCTCTCGATCCCGCGATCGACGAGGCCTTGCAGGACTTCATGGCACGCCGAAAGGCCGCCATGCCCGATCAATGGCACTGAAACCAACCAAAAGGATATGACCCATGAGCAGTTCAAAATGCGTCCGCGTCCCCACCACCGGTGCAATCGCCGGTCTTGAGCCCACCGACTACATCCCGCCCGAAGGCCTTCAGTCAGGCGACCCGCAGGAGCGCGGCATCAGCCTTTATGCCGACCAGACCGGCCAGTTCGACGCGGGTGTCTGGGAATGCGAACCGAACAGGCATGTGATCGAGGCGTCCCCCTATGACGAGTTCGTCTATCTGCTGGAGGGCCATATCGATGTCATCGACGAGGGCGGCGGCACCGAGACTTACAAGGCGGGCGACAGTTTCGTCATGCCGCGCGGCTGCAAATGCACCTGGGACGTCAAGCAGCCGGTGCGCAAGCTCTATGTCGTGCTGACAGCCGAGGCCTACAAGGAGTAGCGCCCAATCGCGATGCCGCCGGCGGCCTCAGTTCGCGTTCTCCTGCCTCAGCGACAGTATATAGGTGGCCAGATTGTCGATCTCGTCACGCGACAGGCTGAGGTTGGGCATCGGTGGATGAGGGTTCACCAGGAACAGTTTCACCTTGTCGATGGTTTGCCCGGTCCGGCTGGCGATTTCCGCGAATGTGGGCACATTGCCCTGAACATATCCGGCGCCTTCGGGATCGGTCAGATGACACTGGCTGCACCAAATCTGCGCCAGTTCGCGGCCCTCGCTTATCCGCATCTTGTCGCGTAGGGATGTTTCGGCAATGCCTTGAGAGCCCCATCCGACATACCCGAGAGATGCCACGAGGATTGTGAGGACGCAGAGACAGTTCGTTGGGAATGAGCGCATCTTTTCGCAGCCACCGTGTTCACAGTTATCGACCCGGCAATTAAAGCGCACATTCCTTGCCCTGCATCTTGATCTCCATCAATCAGCGGCGCACCAGGCGCAACTTCTACCGCCAAATTGATCTGGTTCAAGGCAGCGCACGGCCGGCCGGCGTCCAATTCCCCGTGTCGAACAGCCAACAACCACCGGGAACGGCCATGTATCAGAACATTCTCATCCCCACCGACGGATCGCAGCTCTCCGCCGCGGCCATCGAACATGGCGTCAGGCTGGCGAAACACATCAACGCCAAGATCACCTTCCTAACCGTGAGGAGCCCGTTCCACAGCCTGACGGGAGAGCCGGAGATGGTTGTGGACATGCCGGACGACTACAGGCAGTTCGTTCATTCCTACCTGACGGAAGAAACCGACAAGTGGCTGTCAGACGCCCGGAAGGTCGCCGAGGCGTCCGGCGTCGGCTGCGAGACCGTTTGCGCGGAACACGAGCACGCCTATCAGGGCATCATCGACACGGCACATCGGCAGGGCTGCGATCTGGTCTTGATGGCCTCGCACGGGCGGCGCGGCATGGCGGGCATCATTCTCGGTTCCGAGACGGTCAAAGTGCTGACGCACAGCTCGGTCCCGGTGCTGGTTTACCGGTGAATTTTAGCCATCGGAGTATTTCGCCCGCTCCATCAATGAGCGCTCATAAGGTCCCGGTGCGGCCGTTGCGACAACCCGTTCGTCCGATACCAGGACGTCCGGGCTCTCGACGTCCTGCGGTTCTTCAGCTGCCTTGACGTCCTCCGCCCGGCGCAGTGTTCCCCCATAATTGGAATTCCTGAGGCTGCGCCGATCCGGGCCGACGTAGAACTCGCACTCTATGAACTCCCGGTGATCGTGATATGCCGCCCACAGCCGCGTCGACAGTTTGCTTTCGGTGAAGGGATACAACAGCACCTCGTTGGCGCCCGCATTGGATGCGTCGACGGTCCGCTGTAAATTGCGGTCAGTGCAGATCAGAACGATCGGAACCCGGATGTTCGGACTGTCCGGCGACGTTCGAACCGTCTTGCACAGCGTAACCGCGTCAAGTTTCGGAAAATCGTCCTTGATCAGAAGAAGATTGACCGCCCCGCTGGTCATCGCCGCGAGCACATCGTCAAGATCGCTCACTGACTGGACCTGATTGATGCTGGACCCGTCGAGCAACAGTTTCACGCCGTCTACAAATGCATTGTCCGTCGCAACGCATAGAACCGACGCAGGTTCGGTTGTATTCACGATATGCCCCCAACTACTAAACTCTTTTAGAAGCCCGAAAGTGGCATGAATTCCTTGCGCAATCCTTTAAGTGTACAATTTCTACGCGAATGATTTGTGCAGGGACGAATGGAACCGCCAACGGCTGCCAAAACTTGCGGCGGCGGCGCCAAACCCGACAGGTGTTCCGCAAGCCACATTCAAGTTTCAGAAATGTGCTATGGAATAGAATACCCCATGACGCGTTGTTGATCGACGGAGCACGGTTGTCCGAATAAAGGCCGCCGGACATCCGTCCGGGCCGGCCACACGGGATCTGAGGCACCGTGAAGATCAACGCGGTGAGTGATATGACGATGAAGACACTTCTGAAGCACATATGTGCGGCACTTGGCACCACGATCGTGCTGCTCGGCGCCGCCAGCGTTGCGCCGTCGACCAACTGGTTCGGTGCGACCGCCATGGCCGATGACGGCGGCGGTGGTGATGGCGGCGACGGTGGCGGGGGCGGGGGCGGCGGCGGCGGCATTGGCCCGGGCGGCGGCGGTGCCGGTATCCTGAACAACAAACGCCGTGGGCGCTTCAGGGCGGACCGCTTCTTCAGACAGTTCCTGCCGCGCCGCAACAGACGCATTCAGCGCCGCCGACGGGCAACACCGCCCGTGCAGGTTCAGCGCCCCGACACACGTGAGAGCGAAGACATCATCGGCATCAACCTGTCGATCGCCACCAGGCTTTTCCTGCGCCGCGAAAACTGGCCGGTCCGATCGCATCAGGCCTACGGCAATATCGGCATCGAAGTGACCCGAATCCAGGTCCAGGACGATGCCGACGCGGCCGCGGTGCTGCAGTCCCTGCGCGACCGGTTCCCGGCGGAGTACTTCGCCGTCAATGCCATCTATGTCCCGGCCGCCGCTTCATGCGGCGACGAGCGGTGCTACGGGCAAAAGCTCATCTCCTGGTCCAACAACGACGCCAGTTGCGGCCAGAACCTGCGGGTCGGCATCGTCGACACGGCGATTGACCGCAAGGCGCCCGTGTTGAAGAAATCGCGCATAAGCACCAAGCGGTTTCACACCAGCGCAGAAAGGTCGGACACCGCGCATGGGACCGCGATCGCCAGCCTGCTGGTCGGCCGCAAGGATGAGAATTTCGGCGGCATGATCCCGAAAGCGCAGCTCTTTGCAGCCGACGTGTTTCATAAATCCGAAGACGGCAATGACGTCACCAATGCCACCAGCATCACCGCCGCACTCGATTGGCTTGCCGGCCGGCGGGTGACGCATATCAACCTCAGCCTGTCAGGGCCCGAGAACAAGCTCCTTGAAGCGGCCGTGGCCGGAATCGCCGCGCGTGATGTCGTCATGGTCGCGGCGGCCGGCAACAACGGGCCCGTCGGTCCCGCCTCCTACCCCGCCGCCTACAAGCAGGTCATCGCCGCCACGGCGGTGGATGCGGACCTGCGTCCCTACCGCCTGGCCAACCGGGGCGACTACATCGACCTGGCCGCGCCCGGCGTGCGCATATGGACGCCGCAGACCGGTGGAGACGGCGAGTACCACAGCGGCACATCCATGGCTGCGGCCTTCACCACCGCCATTCTTGCGCAGCTGCGCATCGGCGCCGACGGCGGCACTCTGTCCGAGGAAGATATCGCTTCGTTCGATCTGGTCGACGACATCGGTCCCGAAGGCCGCGACCAGACCTACGGTTACGGCCTGATCAAGCTGCGCGGCGGGTGCTGAAACTCGTGCACGCAATCGGGTCGCAGCCACTCAACTGAGCGGTCAGTCGCGCACGTGGGGTGGATGAACCGGAGGCCTTACTCGACCTCCGCGTCCACCTCGTCGTCACTCAGATCGATCCAGATGGTCTTGGTCTCGGTATACTGGTCGTGCGCCATCAGCGAGTTGTCGCGCCCGCCGAAGCCCGACATCTTGTAGCCTCCGAACGGGGTCGTGATGTCGCCCTCGCCATAGCAGTTGATCGTGACGGTGCCCGCCTGGATGGCGCGGGCCACCCGGTGGGCTCTTTTGAGGTGCGACGTGAACACCGAGGCCTGCAGGCCGAAACACGTGTCATTCGCAGCCTGGACGGCTTCTTCCTCATTGGCCACCGGAATCACCGAAAGCACCGGCCCGAAGATCTCCTCACGCGCGATGGTCATGTCCGAATTGACGCCGTCGAAGATGGTCGGGGC
Organism: Hyphomicrobiales bacterium; assembly: GCA_021775615.1. Classification (GTDB taxonomy): domain Bacteria; phylum Pseudomonadota; class Alphaproteobacteria; order Rhizobiales; family JAJFHB01; genus JAJFHM01. Next base: position 6,556 of record JAJFHL010000264.1, on the reverse strand, counting down.
GATGTAGTATCCGCCGCCGTTCTCGATGGCTTCACCGCCGCGCGCAACGCTGGCGCCTTCCTTCTTGGCCGTGTCGATGTAACCCATGACCTTGCCGAAATGTTCTTCGGTCACCATGGCGCCGAGCTTGTTGGCGGGGTCGAGCGGGGTGCCGGTGCGCCAGTCGTTGGTCTTGTCCTGCACCCGGGCGAGCAGATCGTCCTTGATCTTTTCGTGCACGATGAGGCGCGAATTCGAGGTGCAGTTCTGGCCCATGTTCCAGAACACCGCATGTGCCACATGCCCGGCTACGTGATCGAGATTTTCGGCGTCTTCAAGCACCACGCACGGGTTCTTGCCGCCGCATTCGAGCACGATCCGCTTGAGGTTCGAGCGGGCGGAATGTTCAAGGAACTTGCGTCCCACCTCGGTTGAGCCGGTGAACGACACCGCATCGATGCCGGAATGCATGCCGATGGCCTGGCCGGCGGTTTCGCCAAGGCCGGGAACCACATTGAGCACGCCGGCAGGGATACCCGCCTCGATCGCCAGATCGGCCAGCCTGAGCGCCGACATGGAGGTCTGCTCGGCAGGCTTGACGATCACCGAGTTGCCGGCGGCCAGCGCCGGACCGATCTTCCAGGCCAGCATCATCAGGGGAAAGTTCCACGGCAGCACACAGGCCACAACGCCGACCGGCTCCTTGACGATCAGCCCGAGCGCATCATCGCCGGACGGTGAGATCTGATCGTAAAGTTTGTCCGCGGCCTCCGCGTGCCATTCCAGGCAGTGCATGGTTTCCGGCAGGTCGATGGTCGTGCAGTCGAGGATCGGCTTGCCGCTTTCGACCGATTCCAGGACCGCCAGCTCGTTGCGGTGGCGCGCCAGAAGCTTGACCAGCCTGATCATCGTCTTCTTGCGTTCTGTCGGATGCATCTTCGACCAGTGGCCGCGCTCGAAGACCTCGCGCGCCTTGGTCACCGCCAGATCGATGTCCTCGCTGCCGCAGGACGCGATCTGCGTGATCACCTGGCCGTCCGCCGGATTGACCGTCTCGAAGGTTTCGCCCGACTTGGCCGGCATGAACCTGCCGTTGATGAAGGCGTTGGTGGGAAACTCCAGCGCCGTCGCGATCGACTGGTATTCAGCCTTGGTCAACAAGCCGGACATGGGGCACCTCCTGTGCGGCGGATGTGTCATCGGCCAGGATCTGGCGCATGGTGGTCTTGGCGGTGTTGAGGACTTCGCGCAATTCGCGGCGCTGCTCTTTCTTGAGCGGGCGCAGGGGCTTGCGCACCGGGCCGGCGGGCAGGCCGTAGAACTCGGCACTGAACTTGACGCTTTGCAGGTACTTGCCGCCGCCCTCGAGCACCGAGGTGATCGGCAGGAGCGCCAGCATCATGCGCTTGGCCTTCACGAAATCATGGTCGATCGTGCACATGTTGTGGAACGCGACCACCTCTTCGGGGAAGAAGTTGCCCATCGGCGTCACCCAGCTCGTCGCACCCCAGACATAGAACTCGAGCGCCTGGTCCTCGCAGCCGCAGGACAGCTGGATATGGGAGAATTCGCGGGCCAGCAGGTGCACCCGGTTGATGTCGCCGCTGGCTTCCTTGATGCACTGGAAATTGGCGTTCTGGGCGACGCGCTCAAGGAATTCCTCGCCCATCATCACACCGGTGCGCCCCGGGTAATTGTAGAGCATGACCGGAAGCCCCGCCGCCCGGTCGACCATCAGGCAATGGCTGACGAGCTCGCGCTCCGTGGGCAGCGAGTAATAGGGCGCGGCAATGAGAATGCCGTCGGCGCCGGCGTCCTTCGCCGCGCCGGCAAGCTCGGCCGCGTCTTCGGTACGCGCGTCGTTGACCCCCGCCAGCATGGGCACGCGGCCGCCGATCACGTCCTTGGCGAAATGAAACTGGCGCACCCGCTCTTCATGGGTCATGGCGTAGTATTCGCCGGTGGTCCCGCCAACGATAATGGCGTGCACGCCACCGTCGATCATGAACTCGATCATCCTGGCGTAACCCGCCTCGTCGACCGAATGGTCGTCGTTGAACGGCGTCAGAATAGGGGGGATGATGCCTTCGAAATTCATTCGCGTTCTCCCTGTCAAACCTGCGCCAGCACGAGTCGAAGCACAGTATCAAGCTTTTGTTTGGTATGCGAAATCACTCGCGCTTCGTTGAAGCCGCAGGGCGCGTGACCATAATCGCTCTAATTGTACACACAATGTATACAAAATCAACACCCTTTTCGATGAAAGTTCCGCTGGCGTGTCATTTTGCGGCTAGTATTGTGCCGATCGGGGAGAACGATGACCACTGGAGCCGTCAACAGGCCCACCGCGCCAAAACCAAATGGCCGCGGTCAGGGCGCGCTACGTGTCTATCGCGCGCTGCGCGAGGAGATCTTGCGCCTGGAGATCGCTCCGGGAGAGGTCCTCGATGAAGTGCGCATCGGCCGCCAGTTCAACCTGTCCCGCTCTCCGGTTCGTGAAGCCCTGATCCGGCTCGGCAGCGAAGGGCTGGTGACCACCTTGCCGAACAAGTCCACAATGGTGACGCCACTGCGGATGGAAGAGTTCCCCGACTATATCGACGCCCTCGACCTGCTCCAGCGGGCAACGACGAGGCTTGCCGCGGAGCACCGCACCGATGCTCACCTGACGGCCATCCGCGCCCAGCAGCAGACATTCGAGGACGCGGTCGCAAAACGCGACGTTTTGGTCATGATCGAGGCCAACCGGGATTTCCATGTGCGCATCGCGCAGGCCTCGGACAATCGTTACCTGACCGACCAGGTGGCACGCCTGATGGACGAGGGCCGCCGGTTCCTGCGGCTCTACTTCCGCTCCTTCGACGACACAATGCCGCCAAGCCTCAATGAAGAGCATTACCAGATCATTGACGCCATCGAGGCGCAGGACGCGGATCTCGCCGAGAAGCTTGCCCGCGAGCACACAAATCAGGTGAGTGCCCGGTTCCTCAGCTACATGTCGCGGCGCCGCACGTCGGGAATCTCGGTGACGGCATCAACTTCATGAGATTTGGCACGCCCCGCACTTGATGCGGGATGTATGTTCACTTGGTACAGGTGAACAACGCTCTCAATTTCGTGTCTCAGCTGTACACGGCAACCGGCTCCCCAAGAGCATCGCGGTTCAACTCCACGCCGAGCCCCGGCGCGGTGCCCGCCCGCATCCGGCCGTTCTCACGCCTGGGCGCTCCCGACGCATTGCTCACCGTGACGTAGGAATTGAAATCCGTCGACGTAAACCGGAAGCGCTCGGGCGTGGAGTGCGCCAGATGCGCGATGGCGGCGGTCACCACATCGCCGCCCCAGCTGTCCTCGATGGTCATGGCGATGCCGAGCGTTGCGCACAGGTCGCGGATCTGGCGCGCCTTGGTGAGGCCGCCGACCTTGGAGATCTTGAGGTTGATCACATCCATGGCGCCGTCCGCGAAGGCGCGCAGCAGCATGTGCACCCCGTCGACATTCTCGTCGAGCACGAATGGCCGTGCGGTGCGGCGCCGGATCGTCAGACATTCCTCGTAGGTCTTGCAGGGCTGTTCGATATAGACATCGAGCTTGGCCACCGCATCGGCGACCCGTGCCGCCTCATGCATCAGCCAGCCGGTATTGGCGTCGGCCACCAGCACCTCGCCGTTGTCGAGGATTTCGCGGGTCGCGAAGATACGGGCGATGTCGTCGTCCGGGTCGCCGCCGACCTTGAGCTGGAACCGCGTATAGCCCTCGTCCCGGTAACCGGCGATGTTGCGCGCCATCTCGTCGGCGCTCTGCTGGCTGATCGCCCGGTAGAGCACCACGTCGTCGCCGTGCCGCCCGCCGAAGAGATCGCAGACCGGGCTGCCCGCCTTCTTGCCGGCCAGATCCCAGCACGCCATGTCGATCGCCGACTTGGCGTAAGGGTGACCGAGCAGCGCCTGGTCCATGATGAGATTGACGACGCCGGTCTCGCTCGGATTGCAGCCCAGAAGATGCGGCGCAAGCTCGGCGATACCGGTCCGGGCACCCGGCCCATAGGCGGGCAGGTAGAACGGCCCCAGCGGGCACACTTCGCCGACGCCGGACATGTTCTGATCGGTCTCGATCTCGACAATCGTGCAGTCGAACACCTCGACATACTTGCCATCTGACCAGGAATAGCGCCCCTCTTTCAGGGGCAGGTCGACCTGATAGACCTTGATCGCTTCGACTTTCATGGGTGCGTTCCTCCCGCTCAACGCCGCGAAGGCACCTCCCATACAGGGCAAAGCGTGAAAATGCCAGAGCGCGGCACTATATCGTGTAAAATACGAAGAACTTCCAGTGCTCGTGCACATGGAACAGGGTGTTTGCCGCCCCCTTGCGAAAAAGGACGACGAGAGCCGATGCGCGCTCTTTTGTTGTTTGCACTCCTCATTTGCCTGCCGACCTCACCGGCCATTTCCGAGTGCAGGATGGACGTGCATGCGGCATTCTCAAAGTTTGAGAGTTTCGGTTCATTTCACTTTCAGCAAACGCTCATTGTCGAAGACGAAAAGACAACGTCGACCGGAAAAGTAGTGCCGGGGACGTCGTGGCACATAAAGCACCATGATGGCCCGCGCGGCGGCATTACCGAGCAGGTTCGCATCGGCAAACTGTCCTGGAGCAAAGATGCGTTCGGCTGGTTTCACCCAAAACTTGCGGCCAAGCATCTGCCCAACCAGGTCACTCCCGCCGCACCTCTGGTGCCAACAGCTGCCGGGAACACGAAATGCCTCGGGCATACCAAAATAGATGGTGTCATGGTTGAGGGGTTCGAGCGTGCACATTGGATGACGCCAAACACAGTCGAAGCCCTATTTGTGGAGGCGCTGAGCGGATGGCCGTTGCAATACGAGGCGACAGACACCTCCCGGCGGACCCACATCGTAACACGCTATACGTACGATCAATCGATTACAGTCGATCCGCCAACCGTCGATACGGTAGGGAGACGCGAGCAGTCACTCGCTGCACTGAACGAGGCTCAGGCGAAATCAGATCCGGCCTGCAGAACCGAGCTGCTCGGGGCAATTCAGCATGGTGAAACCGCCGGGCCGTTCCGTTTCGAAGTTAGCAACTGGCACATTGCTGGACAGTTGTGGACGGGCGAGGTCGTTCCTTCGAACGCGTTCCGCCTGAAATCGACGCATCGCAGCAGTTCCGAAAAGGTGATCATCGGCAATCGGATTTGGACAAGGATTGGCGAGGGTGAATGGGAGAGCAGGAGGGATACGAGTGAAATTCCGCATACATTTGAACAACTTCGCTGGTTACTGCAAACACCGACAGGACTGATTGGTCTCGTGGAATGCGCCGGATACTTGATAAAGGATAACCATACTTATAGGCGCTTCGAGTATCAGCTCTACGAAGACCGGAATGGGGCCTACCTGCCGACAGAAGATCGCGTTGTCTTCATCGATCCTGAAGCGCGTGTACCGGTACGCACTCAAACCGTGCATGAAGGAGGAACCATTGGTCGTCTCGAAATCAGAGAGTACGACAAGTCCATCGTGATTTTGCCGCCCCGGTAATAGTCGAGACAGTGTTCACTACGGACAGGTGTGCTCGACGGCCAGCGCCAGTTCCGCTGGACTTGCAAAAACCACCGACGCCCGGTCGCCAACCGAACCGATCTCCACAAGCACCGGATGGCCGGGCCGAGGCCCTCTGTCTCCAGCGTCGGTCTTGAAGTGAAGATTGCGCTCCCAGAACAGAGTTTCGGCACCGTCCGCGGTGCTCACCACATAGGCATCGCCGCAGTGGCGGATGCCGGTGACCTGCCGGTCAGGTGCCGCGTCCCTGAGAGCCTTGGGCACCCGGCCCATCGCATGTTCGTCCGACAGGAGGCCCTGCGCCACGACTTCGGCTCTGCCGCCCGGCCCAAGTGCAATCTTGAGGAACGCGATCAGGTTCGCTCGGACGCCGGCGTGCTCCATATTGCGCAGGATCATCGTGCTTCGCGGAACAAGCGCCTTCGGGTCCTTGAACCAGGCGTCGAGGGTCTGCTCCGTCCACGCAAACTCCGCCGCCTGAAGCGCCTGCGAATAGCGCGTGAAACCTTCGACGGAGCCCGCCTTCTTACCCCACAGGCCGGCCAGGCTGGGACCTGTCAGATGAACGCCTGGCTCAAGCGAATGGCAGTTGTAGCAGATGTAATAGGCCTTTGCGCCGCTCGCAGGATCGCCCTGCGCCAGCGCCATGTGCGGCATCGCAAACGCGACAGCCAGGGCAAGCGCGGCGAAAACAGCTCGCATCGTGGTGCCTCTCCGGTTGGCCGGGGCCTCAGAGCTCCACCGCCATCACATCCGCCGACGAGGCAATCGCGGCAACGGTCTGCGCGATATCGGCTTCGTCATGCGCCAGCGAGATGTAGAACTTGTGGTCGCCCTTGAGAATCCCGTGTTCACGCATCAAGGCATTGAAACGCAGGAGCAGGCTCGCGTCATGAGCAAGGATGTGCCGGTAGTTGTGCACCGGATCGGCGGTGAAGACCACGTCGAACATGACCGGATGGCCGACCACCTGATGCGGGATGCCGACC
>JAJFHL010000263.1 GCA_021775615.1 Hyphomicrobiales bacterium | reverse complement strand
GGCCGATACGCTGATCCTCACCGGCGGGCTGACGGATGTGTGCGTGCACTACACGTTCGTTGACGGACACCAGCACGACTATTTTTGCCGGGTGGTCGAGGACTGTGTCGCGGGGTCGTCCCAACGCGCCCACGATGCTGCCCTGGAGGCGATGGAGTATTTGCAGACCGGGGCGCGAAGAACGCTGGCCGAAATGACAGACGCATTTCGTCATTTCGAACGCGAGACAAGCCACGCCGCAGCCGAATAGCAGGTTGCCTGAACAACATTGCTGGCGGTTCTCCCTGGTGGTCCCGCTCGTGTCCTTCGTCTTCCATTCGAAGTGCGCGAGCGAATGTCCAGCGTGCACGCGGCTTCTGCCTCTCTCCTGCCGGATGGGGCACGGAAATCATGTGCCATGTATGGACCACGCAAGTCAGAAAATCGGCTGTGGCACGTCTCCGTAATGCGTCGTATCGGTCATTGTCAGATTGTCCAGCGCCCCTGTCGGCAGGTTCAAATCCACGATCAGGACCGGGGTCATCTTGGCGCTCATGTCCATGATCTCGGCTAAGGGAACGAGCCGCTTTCCGGGCTTGTCGATCTTCGAGAAAACAATCTTCACATCATCGGACTCAGTGCCCCACAGGAAGCCTTTCAGCGATGGTCTGTTTCTGAAGTTCCTTATGATCTCCGTCAAATGATGTTCGTTGACGGACACAAACTTTCCCAGCATGCCGTAGTTCTTGGGCAATATGTGAGCCGTGAAGCTCACGTTTCCCTGCGCGTTCAAGGCGTTTCGAACCGCGTCGTCGGCAATGGCCTTGGTGACCGCGTCGCGCAAATACGGTTCGTCATGCGGAAAAATCGATATCGCCAATATCCTTTGATCGGGCAGTTCCGCCACGGAGATATTCGCGATGGTAAGGTTCCTCAGGCCTATCGCGCCGGCAAAGGCGACAATGACAATCGATAGAACCGCCATGAGCTGGGCGAGGTTCCGACCTGGCACCCATCCGAACAGTACACTGAACACCTTCCTCCCAGGGTTGCCGGGAATAAACATGGCCGTCCTTTGCATGTACGCCGCATACTCGGGATACTGTGTTTGCATCCGGCGCTCCTCGAACTTCGCCAGATAAAAGTAGAACACGCTCATAACCAGAAACAGGACCAACATCATCATTCTGGGCCAAATGAACAGCAGCCCAAACGCGGACAGCATGAAAAACAAATATTGCGGGTGCCTGATGTACGCATAGATGAAACCGCTCACCATGCCTTTGCGCGTTAACTTGGCCCAATACACCGGGGCGGCGGATACAAAGAATCCTGCCAGCCCGATGTAAAACAGGTACTCCCCGTACCTGATGAATTCGATGAATGAATTGTTTGTCGTGTATACGGACTGAGGGAGAAAGAACGCAGCAACCCATGCCGTCAGTTCGCTCCGGCGGGCGCCCGCCAAGAAGGGGTCATAAAACGAATACAACAAAATGCCGAAGGGAGTGGCCATAAGGATGCCCTCCAGCATGATTAGCCAGTAAAGGAAATTGACTGCTCCCGAAGCCAGTGTTTTGCGAACTGATTTCATTGTTGCCTGGCTTTGCAGCGGCATCCCGGCTCTGCGAACCAACCTGGAACACGTGTCGCAACTTCCAAGGTTAAGCAGAATCTCCCTTGGCTTCCGCCGCAACCAAAGGGATGAGTCAAAAGGCGGCGCTATAGGATGGTCTGACTGCCAGCGCTGGCATTGATGCATGTCAAACGACGACAACTTGTCTCTTTAGGGCAGTTGTCCCCTTTTCGAGTTGCGCCAGCTAACGTCAGACCTGCCCCAAATCCGGACACACTGAAGGCGGGGTGAGCAAACCCGCATCGCTCTCCAGCTCGTCGCTCCCGCGAAAGCGGGAGCCTACTCACCTTTCAGCTCGCAACAGCTTTCAGGTGGCGCCAGGCGTTAACCGGTTGTTGTAGCGTTTGTTACCGTGACTTCAGAGGCAGCGGCTGTCGCGGATGCGAATAGGCTCCGGCCTTCGCCGGAGCGACAGTTGAGGGTGGGTTAGGCTCTACTCCTTCACGCTCCCGGCCACGTATCCCCGATGCGGTAGCCTTCCGGCCACGGGTCGGCAGGGTCGAGCATGTGTTGATGGGTGCCGGTGATCCAGGCGCGCCCCGAGACCGAGGGGATGATGGCGGGCCTGCCGCCGACTTCGCACTCTTCCTCGATGCGCCCGCGAAATTCGGAATCGATGATCGAGCGCGCGACGAAACGGTCGCCGCACTTCATTTCGCCCCTGGCATGGAACACCGCCATGCGGGCCGAAACGGCGGTGCCGGTGGGCGAGCGGTCGATCTTGCCGGGCTCGACGGCGACCGCATGGCGCCCGGTCAGAACCCCGTCTTCGCGGCTCAGCGGTCCCTTGAAGAGGCAGAACGAGATGTGTGACCAGTCTGGGTTTTCCGGATGGGTAAAGCCGAGCTGCTCGCTCGCCGCGGCCCTGATTTTCATGCCGGTTTCGGCGAGATCCCTGGCCTCGTCGGCGCTCAGCCTGAAGCCCAGCCCTTCCGCCTCGACCATGGCGAAGGTGTCGCCGCCATAGGCGGTGTCGACGGTGAGGGTGCCGAGCCCTTCGACCTCCAGCGCCGCGTCCAGCTGGCCGGCGAAGGAAGGCACGTTGTGCACGGTGATGCGCTGCGCCTTGCCGTCCGCGCATTCGGCGATGACCTGCACCAGCCCGCCCGGCGCCTCCATGGCGAAACGGGTTTCAGGCTCTGTCATGGGCACGAGGCCGGTGTCGAGCAGCACGGTTGCAACGCAGATGGAGTTGGAACCAGACATGGGCGGCGTGTGGATCGGTTCCATGATGATCCAGCCCATGACGGCGCGCGGGTCCTTCGGCGGCACCAGCAGGTTGACGTGCCGGAAGACGCCGCCGCGCGGCTCGTTGAGCACGAAGTTGCGCAAGACGTCGTCTTCGGCGATCCAGCGCGACTGCTCCCACAGCGTGTCGCCGGGAGGCGGTGTCACACCGCCGACGATGACATCGCCGACTTCGCCTTCGGCATGGCAACTGACGATCTGAATGATTTTCGATGACCGCATGGTCCCCAACTCCCAATGAAGAAAATGCCGGCGTTACTGGCTCGCCCAGACGATGCGGGCGATCCAGTCGACGTCGCTCAACTCGATGCTGCGGTCGGGATGCTCCGGATTGAAGGACAGGAGTTCGATGTGGTGGGCGGTCTGGCGCAGCAGGACCTTGGCCATGACTTCGCCCTCCTTGGTCTTGACCACCACCCGGTCGCCACGCCGGACGCCGGCATTGGGCGCGACGATCACCGTGTCGCCGTCGCGGTAGACCGGCAGCATGCTGTCGCCGGTGATCTCCAATGCGTAAGCGTTGTCGTCGCTCACTTCGGGGAATTCGACTTCGTCCCAGCCGACGCCGGCCGGGAAACCGGCATCGTCGAAAATACCGCCGGCGCCCGCCTGGGCCAGGCCGATCAGCGGGATCAGCTTCATGGGCACGCGCCGGCCGCTGTCGACCTCGGTCATGAGGCTCAGGAATTCGTCGACGGTTGCGCCGGTGGCGTCGAGCACCTTGGCGAGGCTTTCCGTGTTGGGCCAGCGTTTGCGCCCGTCCGCCGTCACCCGTTTCGACTTGTTGAACGTGGTGGCGTCGAGGCCGGCGCGCTTTGCCAGGGCCGAGGGGGTCAGATCGTATCGTGTTGCGAGCGCATCGAGAGCGCTCCAGATTTGTCCGTGCGTTAGCATACAAATGAGATTCTTGTCACCAAGCAGCCCCCGGACTAGGAATTTATACCCCGGTTTCGGATTTTTATCCACAGAAAAATGCAAGTCCTTGAGAGACCGCAAACGGGTGTATAGGGTGCGGCGCAAATTGGCATCAGGTGTGCCCCGATGAACCCCACGACCATTTACAAGATCTGCACCACGCAAGAGTGGGCGCAGGCCGAACACGCCGGCGCCTTTACCGGCTCGGCGGTCGACCTTGAGGACGGCTTCATCCACTTTTCCACCGGCGCACAGGCGGTCGAGACCGCGCGGCGGCATTTCGCCGGCCAGGACGGACTGGTGCTGGTGGCGGTCGACGCGGGCGCGCTTGGCGCAGAACTGAAATGGGAGCCATCGCGCGGCGGCGACCTGTTCCCGCATCTCTATGCACCGCTGCCGGTGTCCGCCGCCACCTCGGTGGTGGCGCTGCCGCTCACCGATGACGGGCATGTCTTCCCGCATCTGGACGACTGAATGCTGTTCGATCTAGCCCGCCCTTTCCTGCATTCGCTCGACCCGGAGCGGGCGCACGGGCTCACCATCGCGGCGTTGAAGGCCGGGGTTCACCCGCGCCAGGCGGGCGCCGATCCCGATATTCTGCACACGAAAGTGTTCGGCCTCGACTTTCCCAATCCGCTCGGCATCGCCGCCGGATTCGACAAGAACGCCGAGGTGCCCGACGCCATGCTCGCCATCGGTTTCGGTTTCGCAGAAATCGGCACGGTGACGCCGCGATCGCAGAGCGGCAATCCGAAACCGCGCATCTTCCGTCTGCCCAGGGACGGCGGCGCCATCAACCGGCTTGGCTTCAACAACGAGGGCCATATGGCGGTACGCGAGCGCCTTGAGGCGCGGCGGCGCAGGCCGGGCATTCTCGGCGTCAATATCGGCGCCAACAAGGATACGGACGACATGGCCGCCGACTATGTGGAAGGCTTGAGGGCCTTTTACGGGCTGGCG